>DASQBO010000113.1:0-1940 GCA_035635175.1 Casimicrobiaceae bacterium
CGGCAACCCGATCAAGATGTCCGACAGCCCGAGCGAGGTGAAGCGCTCGCCGCTGCTGGGCGAGCACACCGACGAGGTGCTGGCGGAGCTCGGCTACGGCAAGGATGCGATCGCGGCGCTGCGCGCGGACAAGGCGATTTAACGAGGACGACATGGCCACGAACAAGAAGGCAGTCCGGCAGATTCTCGACCGCGTGAAAGCCGACGGGCGCACCGCGCTGACCGCGCCCGAAGGCAAGGCGGTGTGCGACGCGTACGGCATCCCGGTGCCCAAGGAAGGGGTCGCGACGACGCCGGCGCAGGCCGCGAAGCTCGCGACGGCGATGGGGTATCCGGTCGTGCTCAAGATCGTCTCGCCGCAGATCCTGCACAAGACCGAGGCGGGCGGCGTGCTGGTCGGCCTGCGCACGTCCGCCGAGGTGCGCAAGGGCTTCGCGACGATCGTGGCGAACGCGCGGAAGTACGACCGGAAGGCGCAGCTGCTCGGCGTCCAGGTCCAGCGGATGGTCGGCGGCGGCCAGGAGGTGATCATCGGCGCCGTCACCGATCCGTCGTTCGGCAAGCTCGTCGCGTTCGGCCTGGGCGGCGTGCTGGTCGAGGTGATGAAGGACGTCACGTTCCGGCTCGCGCCCGCGTCGAAGAGCGACGCGCTGTCGATGCTCGACAGCATCGCGGCGGCCGAGATCCTGAAAGGCGTGCGCGGCGCGAAGGGCGTCAACCGGACGGCGCTCGCGGACATGATCCGCGGCGTCTCGCAGCTCGTCGCGGACTTCCCCGAGATCGCCGAGATGGACCTGAACCCGGTGTTCGCGACCGACAAGGGGGCGATCGCCGCCGACGTCCGCATCGTGCTCGACCCGAATCCGCCGGCGCCGCGCTACCGGCCGAAGCACGACGACATCGTGCGCGACATGAACCGGATCATGAAGCCCGATTCGGTGGCGGTGATCGGCGCGTCGGACGAGACCGGCAAGATCGGCAACTCGGTGATGAAGAACCTGATCAACGGCGGCTACCAGGGCAAGATCTATCCGATCAATCCCGGCGCCGCCGAGATCATGGGGCTCAAGGCGTACAAGAGCGTGAAGGACGTCCCCGGCACGATCGACGTCGCCGTGTTCGCGATCCCCGCGAAGTTCGTCGCCGCCGCGCTCGTCGAGTGCGGCGAGAAGAAGATCCCGGGCGCCGTGCTGATCCCGTCGGGGTTCGCCGAGACCGGCAACGTCGAGGGCCAGAAGGAGATCCAGGAGATCGGGCGCAAGTACGGTGTGCGCCTCATGGGACCCAACATCTACGGGTTCTACTACACGTGGAAGAACCTCTGCGCGACGTTCTGCACCGCGTACGACTTCAAGGGCCACGCGGCGCTCTCGTCGCAGTCGGGCGGCATCGGCATGGCGATCATCGGCTTCTCGCGCTCGGCGAAGATGGGCGTCTCGGCGATCGTCGGCCTCGGCAACAAGAGCGACATCGACGAGGACGATCTCCTCACGTTCTTCGAGCAGGACGACAACACGCACATCATCGCGCAGCACTGCGAGGACCTGAAGGACGGCCGCGCGTTCGCGGAGGTCGCGAAGCGGGTGTCGAAGAAGAAGCCGGTCGTCGTGCTGAAGGCGGGCCGCACGAGCCTCGGCGCGCGCGCGGCGTCGTCGCACACGGGCGCCCTCGCCGGCAACGACAAGATCTACGACGACGTGCTGCGGCAGTCGGGCGTGATCCGCGCGAAGGCGCTGCGCGAGCTCCTCGAGTACGCGCGCGGCATTCCCGTGCTGCCGACGCCGAAGGGCGAGAACGTGGTCATCATCACGGGCGCGGGCGGGTCGGGCGTGCTGCTCTCCGACGCGTGCGTCGACAACGGCCTCAAGCTGATGCCGATGCCGCCGGACCTCGACACCGCGTTCCGCAAGTTCATTCCGCCGTTCGGCGCCGCCGGCAAT
>DASQBO010000114.1:0-5013 GCA_035635175.1 Casimicrobiaceae bacterium
GATCGAGCGGACGCTCAAGGGCATGGGCGTCGAGTGGCTTCGCGTCGTCGACAGCTATCGCGTCGACGAGATGCGCGCGGTGCTCGCCGAGGCGCTCGCGACCGACTATGCCGGACTCAAGGTGATCGTCGCCGAGGGCGAATGCCAGCTCGAGCGGCAGCGGCGGCAGAAACCCTGGCTCGCGGCGCAGGCGAAGGCCGGCAAGCGGACCGTCCGCGTCAAGTACGGCGTCGACGAGGACACCTGCTCGGGTGACCATTCCTGCATCCGGCTCTCCGGCTGCCCGACGCTGTCGCTCAAGGAAAGCCCGGACCCGTTGCGTCCGGATCCGGTCGCGACCGTGCTCGACGGGTGCGTCGGCTGCGGCCTCTGCGGCGAGAACGCGCACGCCGCCGCTCTGTGTCCTTCGTTCTATCGCGCCGAGGTCGTTCGCCATCCGCACTGGCGCGAACGCCTCGCCGCCCGCGTGCGGCGCGCAGTGATCGGCGTCGTGCAACCGTCATGACGGCGGCGGCGCGGCCCGTCTCCATCCTGATCGCGGCGCTCGGCGGCGAGGGCGGCGGCGTGCTCGCCGAATGGCTGATGGCCGCCGCCGCGCGCGCCGGCCATGTCGCGCAGAGCACGTCGATCCCCGGCGTCGCGCAGCGCACCGGCGCTACCACCTACTACGTCGAGATCCATCCGGTGCCGCGCGCCTCACTGGGCTCCCGCATGCCGGTGCTCGGACTATTGCCGGTTCCCGGCCGCGTCGACCTCGTCGTCGCCTCGGAGCTCCTCGAGGCGGCGCGCACGGTGCAGGCGGGGATGACGAGCCCCGACCGCACGCTGCTCGTCACGTCGACCTCGCGCACGCTCACGACCGCCGAGAAGATCCCGCTGGGCGACGGCCGATTCGACCCCGGCCGCCTCCTCGACGTTGCGCGGAAGCACAGCCGCGACCTCGTCGCCTTCGACATGTCGGCGCTCGCGCGCGACGCCGGCACGGTCGTCAGCGCCGTGATGTTCGGCGCGGTAGCGGCCTCCGGCGTCCTGCCATTCGGACGCGACGTGTGCGAGACGGCGATCGAGGGCACGGACCGCGGCGCCGAGGCAAGCCGCGCGGGGTTTCGCGCCGCGTGCGCGGCGATGGAGCGCCGCGGGGCTCCTACGATCGAAGTCGCGCCGCCGCGCGCCGCGCCGATCCCGGATTTCGTCCGGGCCGGTTTTCCCGCGGCGGCGCACGAAACGGTCGCGCTCGGCTACGCGCGCGTCGTCGAGTTCCAGGACGCCCGGTACGGGCAGCTCTACCTCGAATGGGTCGGGCGCGTCCTCGCCGCCGAGCGGGCCGCCGATCCGGAAGCCCGGCGCGGCCACGCGCTCACGCGCGAGACGGCGCGCTACCTCGCGCTGTGGATGGCGTTCGACGACGTCGTCCGCGTCGCGGACTTGAAGTGCCGAGCGAGCCGCTTCGCGCGCGTCCGGCGCGAGGTCGCGGCCGGGCCGGGCGACGTCGTCCGGCTCTTCGACTTCTTCCGGCCGGGGCTGCCCGAGTTCGCGGGGCTCCTGCCGCCTTCGCTCGCCGCGCGGCTCGCGGCCTGGGACCGGCGCCGCCAGGCGCGCGGCAAGCCCCCCTTGGGCTGGGCGCTGCGGATCAGGACCGACGCGATCGGCGGCTTCCTCGCGCTGCGCGCGCTCGCGGGACTGCGCGGATGGCGGCGCCGCGGGGCCCGCTACGCCGACGAGCAGCGCGGGATCGAGCGCTGGCTCGACGCCATCGTCGCGGCTGCGGCGGTCGACTGGACGCTCGCGCACGAGATCGCGCTCGCGGCGCGGATCGTGAAGGGCTACGGCGCGACGCTCGAGCGCGGCAAGGAGAACCTGCACCACATCCTCGCGCACCTCGCCGCCGGCGGCGACGGCCGGAGCGCGGCGCTGCGCGCGCAGGCGATCCGCGACGCGCGCGAGGCGGCGCTCGCGGACGAAGCGGGCACGGCGCTCGACCGCACGCTCGAGGCGCACGGCGCGCCGCGGCGGTCGCCGAAACCGCAGCCCATCCGCTGGGCGAAGCCGCGCACCGCGGCCGGCTCGCGGGCGAAGGAAACCGCATGACGAAACGGCACACGACGCGCTTCACCGTCGAGTTCGGCGACTGCGACCCCGCGCAGATCGTCTTCTACCCGAACTTCCTCAAGTGGATCGACTCCGCGGCGCGCCATTTCTTCGCCGCCGCCGGGATTCCGCACTGGTCCGACCTCGAGGCGGCGACGGGCATCCTCGGCACGCCGCTCGTCGACGTCACGATGAAGTTCGTGCGCCCTGCGACGTACGGCGACGAGATCGCCGTCGAGTCGTGGATCGACGAGTGGCGCGGCAAGAGCTTTGTGATGAAGCACGTCATCCGGCGTGGCGAGGACGTACTGGTCGAGGGCGTCGAGACGCGCGTGTTCGCGCGCCGCCACCCGGAAGATCCAAGGCGAATCCAGGCCGTGGCGCCGCCCGAGGACTTGCGGCGCAGGCTCGATTAGACTTCCGGCGGGCCGGAAGAAAGACGAAGCCCGCGGGCCCGATCGCCGGGCCCCGCGGACACGGGAAAGGGAGGGGGCGATGTCGCACGAGCACGAGCCGGTCCCGCTGCCGCCGGGGGCGGGATTCGGTCCCGGCGGCCGCGTGCTGCTCGTCGCCGCGAAGCAGCTCGCGATCGCGGGCGGCCTCGTGTTCGTGGCTCTGGTCGCGATGCAGATCGTGTCGATCGTCGGCCGCAAGCTCTTCGCGTGGCCGGTGCCCGGGGACGTCGAGCTGCTGCAGATGTGCGCCGCCTTCGCGTCGTCGGCGTTCTTCGCGTGGTGCCATCTCGCGAACGGCGATGTCAAGGTCGACTTCTTCACGCAGCACCTGAGCCCGCGCTTCGTTGCGGCGCTCGACGCCTCGGGATCGCTGCTCGTCGGCCTGTTCGGCGCACTGATCGCGTGGCGAACCGCGGCGGGCGCGCTCGCCGTCCACGACGTCGGCGAGACGTCGGCCGTGCTCGGCGCGCCGGTGTGGATCGCGCAGGCGCTGATGGTGCCGGGCTTCCTGCTGCTCGCCGCGGCGGGGTTCTACATGTGCGTGCGGCGGCTGCGTGCTGCGCTGCGGGCTGCGACGTGAGCGGCATCGAGGTCGGCTTCGCGATCTTCGGCGTCATGCTGGCGCTGATGGTAGTCCGGGTGCCGATCGGCATCTCGATGTTCATCGTCGGCTTCGGCGGCTACCTCTACCTGACGGGCGGCAACCTGACGGCGCTGCTCAACTCGCTCAAGAACCTCGCCTATGCGCGGCTCTCGAACTACGATCTCGTGGTGATCCCGCTGTTCCTGCTCATGGGCCAGTTCGCGACGCACGGCGGGCTCTCGAAGGCGCTGTTCAGGTTCGTCGGCGCGTTCCTCGGCCACTTCAAGGGCGGCATCGCGATGGCCGCGATCGGCGCGTGCGCGGGGTTCGGCGCGATCTGCGGGTCGTCCGTTGCCACCGCGGCGACGATGGGTCAGGTCGCGCTGCCCGAGCTCAGGCGGTTCGGCTACTCAGGGTCGCTCGCGACCGGCGCGCTCGCCGCGGGAGGCACGCTCGGCATCATGATTCCGCCGTCGGTGCCGCTCGTCATCTACGCGATCCTGACCCAGGAGTCGATCGGCAAGCTGTTCGTCGCGGCCGTGCTTCCGGGCGTCATCGCCATGCTCGGCTACATGGTGGTCGTCAAGATCATCGTCTCGCTGCGGCCCGCGGCCGGTCCAGCCGGGCCGCGTGCGGCGTGGCCGGAGCGTCTGAAGAGCCTCGTCAGCGTGCTGCCCGTGCTCGTCGTGTTCCTCGTCGTCATCGTCGGCATCTACGGCGGCTGGGCGAACCCGACCGAGGCGGCCGCGATCGGTGCCGCGGCCTGCGGCGCGATCGCGATCGTCAACGGCATGCGCGCGAAGGGGCTCGTCGACAGCGCGCTCGGGACGGCGCAACACACGGCGATGATCTTCCTCGTGCTCCTCGGCGCCGACATGATGAACACGGCGCTCGCGCTCTCGCAGATGCCCGCCGAGCTCGCGAACTGGGTCAAGGCGAGCGGCGTCGCGCCGCTGCTCGTGATCGCGCTGATCCTCCTCGTCTACATCTTCCTCGGCTGCGTGATGGACGCGCTGGCGATGATCCTGCTCACGATCCCGATCTTCTACCCGATGGTGATGGCGCTCGACTACTGGGGGCTGTCGCACGACGACAAGTCGATCTGGTTCGGGATCCTCGCACTGATGGTGGTCGAGATCGGCCTCGTGCATCCCCCGGTGGGGCTCAACGTCTACATCATCAACCGGCTCGCGCGGGACGTACCGCTCACCCAGACCTTCAAGGGCGTCGTGCCGTTCCTGCTGTCGGACTTCATCCGGATTACACTGCTCGTCTTCTTCCCGGTTCTGTCGTTGCTGCTCGTCCACACGTTCAAGTAGCCACCTTCGTAACCTCAGGAGGACTCACCATGAAAGCCACGCATCTCGCCCTCGGACTCGCGGCCGCGCTCGCGCTCGCATCCGCTGCCGCGCGCGCGCAGGACGTCACGCTGCGGATCCACCACTTCCTGCCGCCCAAGAGCACGATCCAGGCGCTAGTCTTGGAGCCGTGGTGCGAGAAGCTCGGCAAGGAATCGAACGGCCGCATCAAGTGCCAAATCTACCCGGCGATGCAGCTCGGCGGAACGCCGCCGCAGCTCTTCGACCAGGCGCGCGACGGCGTCGCGGACATCGTCTGGACGATCCCGACCTACCAGGCGGGCCGCTTCGCGAAATCCGAGGTCTTCGAGATCCCGTTCATGACCAAGAGCTCGGAGACCGCGAGCCCGGCGCTGTGGGAGTACGTCCACAAGAACTCGATGGACGAGTTCGCGGGCGTCCGGATCCTGGCGCTGCACGTGCACGACGGGAATCTGCTGCACTTCACGAGCAAGCGCGTCACGAACATGGAAGAAATCAAGGGACTCAAGGTGCGCGCGCCTACGCGCATCGCCACGAAGTTCCTGAC
>DASQBO010000115.1:0-5717 GCA_035635175.1 Casimicrobiaceae bacterium
GATCGACCGGCTGGTGAACGAGGCCGGCGAGGTCGCGATCGCGCGCGCCCGCGTCGAGGGCGAGCTGCGCTCGCTCAAGTCGAACCTGCTCGAGCTCACGGGCTCGGTCATCCGGCTCCGCGCGCAGGTGCGCGAGATCGAGATCCAGGGCGAATCGCAGATCCAGTCGCGGATGAGCCAGGTCGGCGAAGCCGCAGAAGGCTTCGACCCGCTCGAGTTCGACCGCTACACGCGTTTCCAGGAGCTCACGCGCTCGCTGGCCGAAGGCATCAACGACGTCTCCACGGTGCAGCAGTCGCTGCTCAAGAACCTGGACGACGCCGACGCGGCGCTCGTCGCGCAGGCGCGGCTCTCGCGCGACGTGCAACAACAGCTCTTCTCGATCCGCACGGTGCCGTTCGGCAGCCTCTCGGAGCGGCTCTACCGGATCCTGCGGGCGACGGCGAAGGAGCTCGACAAGCGCGCGAACCTCGAGATCCGCGGCGGGCAGACCGAGCTCGATCGCTCGGTGCTCGAGAAGCTGGTCGGCCCGCTCGAGCACCTGCTGCGCAACGCGCTCGATCACGGGATCGAGTCGCGCGCGGCCCGCGCCGCCGCGGGCAAGGCGGAGACGGGGGAGATCGCGATCGCCGTGCGCCAGGTCGGCAACGAAATCGCGATCGAGCTCTCCGACGACGGCAGCGGCCTGAACCTCGGCGACATCCGCGCCAAGGCCGTCGCGCAGGGGCGCCTCGCGCCCGACGCGCAGGCGACGGACGCGCAGTTGATCGAGTGCATCTTCCAGCCCGGATTCACGACAGCGAGCAAGGTGACGCAGGTGTCGGGCCGCGGCATCGGGATGGACGTCGTGCGCGCCGAGATCGCCGCGCTCGGCGGGCGCGTCGAGGTGACGACGCGCCGCGGCGCGGGAACCTCGTTCCTGCTCTACCTCCCCCTCACGCTCGCCGTCGCGCAGGCGGTGCTCGTGCGTGCGGGCGGACGCCTGTGGGCGCTGCCCGCACCGATGGTCGAGCAGGTGCAGCAGGTGAAGGCGGAGGCGCTCGTCAACCTGTACGTCGCGCGGCAGGTCGAGTGGCAGGGCCGAAGCTATCCGTTCCACTACCTGCCGCGGCTCCTGGCCGACCTCCATCACAACCCGGAGACGGCCCGCTACAACCCCGTGCTGCTGCTCCGCGCGGGCCAGAACGTCGCCGCCGTTCACGTCGACGAGATGATCGGCAACCAGGAAGTCGTCGTGAAGAACATCGGCCCGCAGCTCGCGCGGGTGTCCGGCATCGCCGGCGCGACGGTCCTCGGCAGCGGCGAGATCGTGCTGATCATCAACCCCGTGCAGCTCGCGCAGCGGCCGGACCTGCCGGTCTACGACCCGAACGAGGAGCGGATGGCGCCGCACGCGCCGAAGATGGCGGCGACCGCGACCTCCGCGTCGCCCGCAGGGCCGCCCCTCGTCATGGTCGTCGACGACTCGCTCACCGTGCGCAAGATCACGAGCCGCACGCTCACCCGCGCAGGCTTCGACGTCGTGACCGCGAAGGACGGCATCGACGCGCTCGAGCTCCTCGGCGACCGGACGCCCGACGTGATCCTGCTCGACATCGAGATGCCGCGGATGGACGGATTCGAGTTCACGAAGACGCTGAAGAGCGATCCGAAGCACGCGCACGTGCCGATCATCATGATCACGTCGCGGACCGCCGAGAAGCATCGCAATCGCGCGCGGGAGCTCGGCGTCGACCTGTACCTCGGCAAGCCGTACCAGGAAGAGGAACTGCTCCGGCACCTGCGCGAGATGCTCGCGCTGACCGCGTAGCGCGCGTCCCGCCCGTGCGGGGCGAGGGTCCCGGACCTACCGCGCGGGGCAGGCGGCGGCGTCGGCGGGCACCTTGCCGACGAGAAGCAGGAAGCTCTGGAACGGCCCCATGTTGCCCATCGCCTCCAGCATCGGGCCGTCGAAGCCGAGGTTCCCGAACATCATCGCCGCCATCGGCCCGTACTCGCCCTTGCCCATTTCGACCCACCGCACGGTCTTCGCCTTCATCACGTAGTCGGCGCTGGAGTCGAGATTGGTCTGCGGCGCGCCGCCGTAGACGCAGGACGCCTTGCCGTCCTTGAGCGCGACGCGCATCTCGGCCGTCGGCTTGTCGCCGCAATCCGTGCGGTAGACCTGCATGACCTTGTAGCCGCGGCCCTTGTCGTTCTTCACCCATCCGCTGTCCACCAGCTTGCTCGTGAGCACCGGGTCGTCGTTCCACGCGGCGCAGGCGTCCTTCGCCCATTCGGCCGACATCATCACCGGCGCTGCGGCTGCGGGTGGCGCCGAGAGGGCGGCGAGGGCGAGCAGGACGAGGACGAGAACGGAGGTCGAATGCACGGCAAGGTTCTCCATCGAGTAGGCGGGCTGTCGCGAAGCGGCGGCCGCCGACAGTCAGACGATCGCACAGGCGTAATCTACTACAGCGACTGGACGTAGAGGGCAATCGCTTCGATCTCGCCCGGGGTGAGGTCCTTGACGATGCCGTGCATCACCGGTGCCTTGCGCGTCAGTGCCTGGATGTACTCGAGCTGGCGACGCACGTACTTCGCGTGCTGACCCGCGAGCCGGGGAAACTCGGCGGCGCCTTCGGCCGTCGGGCCGTGGCAGGACGTGCACCGCGGGATTCCCCGATCCGGCAGGCCCCTCGTGAAGAGCTCCCGGCCCTTGGCGATCAGCGCCGGGTCGCCGGGCCGCCCCGCTGCAGGCGGCTGCGACGAGTAGTACTGCGCGATGCTGCGGATCGTCGCGGCGTCGAGGTTGCCGGCGATTCCCCACATGAAGTCGTGCGCCGCCTTCTCCTCGCGCGTCTTCCTCTGGAAGGCCTCGAGCTGGGCGACGAGGTAGGCCTGCTGCTGCGCAGCGAGAATCGGGAACTCCGGCGACGTGCTGATGCCGCGCGGCCCGTGGCAGGTCGAGCAGAGGTTGATCGCGCGCTCCTCGCCCGGCGTGCGTGCCTCGCCGGTGGAGGTCGCGGTCTGGGCGGCCGCAACGGCCGCAAAGCCTGAGAGGACCGTCGCGAGGACGGCTGCGCCAAGGGGTGTCATCGCTCGCTCCCGTTTCGTGTTGGTTCGCGGCCGGCCGGGTTCAGAAGGCCACCCAGACGTCGAAGAACAGCGTGTTGTTGTCGCTCGCATTCCGCCCGGTTCCGTCGTAGTTGCTGCGAGCGCCGTCGAACTTGCCGTACCCGGTGTATTGCAGCAGCAACCGGACGTTCTGCAAGGGCAGGTAGTCGAGCTGCACGATGTAGCCGTTGCTGTTCGGCGTGTTGGGATCGCCGCCGGCCGTCGTCCCGTACAGGCCCTCGTCGGCGCTGCCGGTCGTCTGGAAGTAGCCGATCGTCGCGCCGTACTTGCGCTCGTAGTAGTAGCTCCCCTTGATCTTGAACGTGCGCAGTCGATCCGAGGGATTGGACGGCGTCGGACCTGCGCCATAGCCTGCGCCCGTCTCCTGCGTGATCGGATAGCTCGCGTTGTACGACTGCTTCTCCCAGATGTACGTCGCCTGCCCGGTCAGCGTGTGAACGTCGGTGATGTACTGGTACTGCGCGTCGACGGCGACGTCGTTGTACCGGTCCGTCGGAGTCGTCGTGTTTAGGTTGTCCGGGTAGACGTTGGCGACGAGGCCGTAGGCGCCCACCATGATCGAGTTGACGCCCCAGTCGTGCGCATAGGCGACGCGCCAGTACGGGTTGTTCCGGGTCACCGCGAACACGCCGCCCGGGTCGTTGTACGGCAGCCCGCGGCGCAGCGCGTTCGCCATGACGTTGGCCGTGCGGTAGTCCGCGATCTCCGCGTAGATCGTCTTCTTCCACCACGCATACGCGCCGAGCCCGGCCACCTGCTGCGCGAGACCGCCGTCGATCATCGTCGCGGCCGCCGGGGTCGGCGCGAGCGGAGAGGCCGTGAAGGGAAAGCCCCACGCGGGCGTGCTGTTCCAGAGATCCGACATCGTCGGATTGTTGTTGAGCGTGAGGCCGACGATCCAATCCGGAATCTCGGCATTCTCCGGCGCGTACTTGTACGCTGCACGGAGGTCGGTGTTGTCGATGCTGCTGTGTCCCTTGCGGATGCCGTCGTCGCTGTACGCGAGGTTGTCGTAGGTCCACTGGTAGAAGAGGCCCATGTAATCGTTCAACTTGGTCGCGAGGAACACGCTGCCGCCGGAGAACACCGGGAGATTCTGACGAGGCATGATCGCCGCCGTGTCGCCCGTATCCGGATCGGTGGCGGTGTTGTTCCTGACGCTGCTGATCGACGCCTGCGCCATCACCGCCGCGGGGACGTAGTTGATCCCGGGCTTGTCCGACGACCAGAACGTCTTTCCGATCGTGTACCCGGTCGCCTTGAAGAAGCGACCGTAGGGCGTGAGCTCCGGCCAGCTCACGTGACAGGCGGGGCACTCCTGACCGGTCTGGCGTGCGAACGACGGCACGGCGCAGGCCGGGTTCGCGACGCCGACCATGAGGGCGAGCGCCATCGCGACAGTGCGTGCGACGACGATCACGTTGCGTAGCTCCATTCGAAGCCTCCTTTGCGATGTGCGGGACGCAATGCGCCGGTTCGGCGGATCCATTGTTGATGTCGTTTCGCACGCAGCCATGATCTGCGTCAACAAAATTTCGCGCTCGCATCGCGCGATGTCCTGCCTGTGTTGCGGCGACGACGACCCGACAGCAAGTCGTCAGCAGAATGTCAGCAATTTGTCACGTTGGTGGGGCTCGGGCGCCGCAAGAGCAGAGGAGCAGTCGCATTCACATGACGCGCGGGCACGGCATGCGGACGGAGCAACGAACGATGTCACGCACGCGCCACCGCACGAACGAGCGCGGTGCGGCGTCACGCGAAACGAGCGGAGCGACGCGTGCGGCGCATCGTCGACGGCGCGATGCGCGAACGATGCTCGACATCGCGGGGTGCGAGACGCGTCGCGCTCTGTCTGCAACGGCCGGACGGGGCAATCCGTGCCCGACGCGGAGCCAAAAGTGGCCCCAGGGGCAGCCGGTATAATTCGCTGCAAATCCCCTGGAGAGAGAGGCAGACCCCCCCATGGCCAGCTACGCCACCGAGAACATCCGAACCGTTGCGCTCGTCGGCCAGGGCGGCGCCGGCAAGACCACGCTCGCGGAAGCACTGCTGCTGCGGACCGGCGCGATCAAGGAAGCCGGAGCCGTGGAGCGCGGGACGACGGTCGCCGACTTCGACCCGATGGAGAAGGCCTGGCAGCACTCGCTGCGCTCGTCGATCCTTCACGTCGACACCGCCGGCACGCGCATTCACGTGATCGACACCCCGGGGTTTCCCGACTTCATCGGGCAGGCCATCGGCGCACTGGACGCGGTAGAGACGGCTGCGGTCGTCGTGAGCGCGCAGTCGGGCCTCGAGATGATCGCGTCGCGGATGATGGAGTGGGCGGGCAAGCGCCGCCTCTGCCGGCTCGTCGTCGTGAACAAGATCGACGCCGAGAACGTCGACCTGCCGAAGGTGCTCGCGGGGATCCAGGCGGCATTCGGCAAGGAGTGCCTGCCGATCAACCTGCCGGCCGACGGCGGCCGCAAGGTCGTCGACTGCTTCTTCAACCCGGACGGCGAGGCCGATTTCTCGTCCGTCGCGGCCGCGCACCGCGCGCTCGTCGACCAGGTGGTCGAAGTCGACGAGGAGCTGATGTCGCTCTACCTCGAGCAGGG
>DASQBO010000116.1:0-5702 GCA_035635175.1 Casimicrobiaceae bacterium
CGAGGAGCGTCGGGTTGCGCGCGAGCTCGTCCTTGATGAGCTCGCTCGCGACGGCGGGGCCGTCCTCGGCGAGCGTCAGCGAGAACACCGTGTTGAGGAGGTCGAGCGAGGGGTACTGCTGCTGATAGGCGCGGAGCACGCGGAGCCCCTGCGCCGCGTTGCCGGTCTTGCGGTACGCGTCGGCGAGCCGCTCGGCGACGAGCGACAGGAACTGCGGGTTCTGCGTCTCGATCCGCTGCCACGTGTCGATCGCGGCCGCGTGATCGCCGTGCTGCGCCTCGAGGAGCCGGTCGAGCCCGAGGAGCGTCGGGTTGCGCGCGAGCTCGTCCTTGATGAGCTCGCTCGCGACGGCGGGGCCGTCCTCGGCGAGCGTTAGCGAGAACACCGTATTGAGGAGGTCGAGCGAGGGGTACTGCTGCTGATAGGCGCGGAGCACGCGGAGCCCCTGCGCGGCGTTGCCGGTCTTGCGGTACGCGTCGGCGAGCCGCTCGGCGACCAGCGACAGGAACGCGGGGTTCTGCGTCTCGATCCGCTGCCACGCCGCGATCGCGCCGGGAAGCTCGCCCTCCTGCGCCGCGAGATCGCCCAGCAGCATCGTCGCGCGCGCGCACGCCCGGTACTCGGCGAGCGCGTCGTCGAGGTGCCTGCGCGCCGCGGCGAAATCGGACGCGACGAGCGCGGCCTGCGCGAGCTCGCAGGAATAATGCGCGATCTCCTTGAAGTACGGCTGCTTCGCGAGGGCCTCCATCCGGCGCGTCACGGCGATCGCCTTCGGCCAGTCCTTCTCCTGCTCGTAGATCGACAGCAGGAAGCCGAGCGACGCGTGCTCGAACGGCGTGCCGGAGAGGCGCGTGAACAGGTCTTCCGCGCGGTCGAGGAGTCCCGCGCGATGGAAGTCCTGCGCGAGCTCGAATTCGGCAGCGCGCCGCTTCTCCGCCGGGAGGTCCGGGCGGTCGAGCAGGTTCTGGTGCATCCGGATCGCGCGATCGATCTCGCCCTGCCGCCGGAAAAGGCTGCCCAGCGCGAAGTGCAGGTCCACGGTCTGCGGATCGACCTTGACGACCTCGATGAACGACTCGATGGCCTTGTCTGGCTGCTCGTTCAGCAGGAAGTTCAGTCCGCGGAAATACGAGAGCGGCAGCGCGCTCGACTCGCGCAGCAGATGGCGGATGTCGATCCGCGCCGCCACCCAGCCCAGCGCGAAGAAGAGCACCGGGATCGGCAGGAGCCACCAGAGCTCGAATTCCATGGACGCGGCGGCCCTCGGCGGGATCCCGAAGCTATCTCAGGAGCGGGCGAGCGGCCCGAGTACGCGAAGGCCCGCAGCGAGCCCCGAGGTAGTGCATGGAGGTACGGCGAGGGGCGAGCGGGGACACGACACAGTAGTCGGGCCGTGCAGCCAATCTCGAGACTCAGGCGCCCGCCGGCGGCCAGGCGCGCGGGGTCGTCGTGGCCGCGCTCGCGGCCGTGCGGTCGGCGCGCTTCATCCGGTTGAGCTCGCGCTTCAATCGCGACGCGCGGAGCGCGCCGGCCAGCAGCCCCGCCGCGACGCCCAGCGCGAACGCGATCAGCACGACGAACACGAGCGGCGCCTCCCAGCTCCACCAGTGGTAGAACTTGAGCGTCACGAGCTCGGAGTTCTGGAGCGACAGGAAAAGCAGCGCCAGGAACAGCGTGACGCCGACGATCCAGCGCACGACTTGCATCAGCGGCAGCTCATGGTTTGAAGTCGACGCGCTCGCGCAGCTCCTTGCCGGCCTTGAAGTGCGGCACGTGCTTCTCCGGCACCAGCACCTTCTCGCCGGACTTCGGATTGCGCCCCGTGCGCGGCGGCCGGTAGTTGAGGCCGAAGCTGCCGAACCCGCGGATCTCGATGCGCTCCCCCTTCGCGAGGCTCTCGGCCATCGCGTCGAGGATCATCTTCACCGCGAGCTCGGCGTCCTTCGCGACCAGCTGCGGAAACTGCGCCGCGAGGCGGTCGATCAGCTCCGATTTGGTCATTGCGCCGCCCCGCTTATTCGTTGCTCTTGTTGTCCATCTTCGCCCGCAGCAGCGCGCCGAGGTTCGTCGTGCCCGTCGTCGCGCCCGCGGCGTCGGCCTTGGCGGACTGCAGCGCCTCGGTCTCCTCCGCGTGGTCCTTCGCCTTGATCGACAGGTTGATCGAGCGGTTCTTGCGGTCGATGTTGATGATCATCGCGGTGACCGCGTCGCCCTCCTTGAGGTGCGTGCGGATGTCCTCGACGCGGTCGCGCGCGACCTCGGAGGCGCGGAGGTAGCCCTCGACGTCGCCCTCGAGCGCGATCACCGCGCCCTTGCCGTCGAGCGAGCGCACCGTGCCCTTGACGACGTTGCCCTTGTCGTGGGTCGCGACGTAGTTCGAGAACGGGTCGCCGTCGAGCTGCTTGATGCCGAGCGAGATCCGCTCGCGCTCGACGTCGATCGCGAGCACGACCGCCTCGACCTCGGCGCCCTTCTTGTATTCGCGCACGGCGACCTCGCCGGGCGTCGTCCACGACAGGTCGGAGAGGTGCACGAGGCCGTCGATGCCGCCCGGCAGGCCGACGAAGACGCCGAAGTCGGTGATCGACTTGATCTGGCCCTTCACGCGGTCGCCCTTCTTGTGGTTCGCCGCGAACTCGTCCCACGGGTTCGGCATGCACTGCTTCATCCCGAGCGAGATGCGGCGGCGGTCCTCGTCGATCTCGAGGATCATCACCTCGACCTCGTCGCCCAGCTGGACGACCTTGGTCGGATGGATGTTCTTGTTCGTCCAGTCCATCTCCGACACGTGGACCAGGCCCTCGATCCCCGACTCGATCTCGACGAACGCGCCGTAGTCCGTGATGTTGGTGACCTTGCCGAACAGGCGCGTGCCCGTCGGGTAGCGGCGGCCGAGGCCGACCCACGGATCCTCGCCCAGCTGCTTCATGCCGAGCGAGACGCGGTTCTTCTCCTGGTCGAACTTCAGGATCTTCGCCGTCACCTCGTCGCCGACGGAGAGCACCTCGGAGGGGTGCTTCACGCGGCGCCACGCGAGGTCGGTGATGTGGAGGAGGCCGTCGATGCCGCCCAGGTCCACGAACGCGCCGTAGTCGGTGATGTTCTTGACGATCCCCTTGACGATCGCGCCCTCCGACAGCGTCGCGAGGAGCTTCTCGCGCTCCTCGCCGAGGCTCGCCTCGAGCACCGCGCGACGCGAGACGACGACGTTGTTGCGCTTGCGGTCGAGCTTGATGACCTTGAACTCGAGCGCCTTGTTCTCGTAGGGCGACGTGTCCTTGACCGGGCGGATGTCGACGAGCGATCCGGGCAGGAACGCGCGGATGCCGTTCACCATCACCGTGAGGCCCCCCTTGACCTTGCCCGTCACCTGGCCCGTGACCACGGTCCCCTGCTCCATCGCCGCCTCGAGGTCGTGCCAGGCCTTGAGGCGCTTCGCCTTGTCGCGCGAGAGCTTGGTCTCGCCGTAGCCATCCTCGAGGCTGTCGATCGCGACGGTCACGAAGTCGCCGGGCTTGACCTCGACTTCGCCCTTGTCGTTCTTGAACTCCTCGATGGGGATGAAGCTCTCCGACTTGAGGCCGGCATTGACGACGACGATGTTGTAGTCGACGCGGACGACTTCCGCGGTGATGAGTTCGCCCTGCCGCATTTCCTGGCGGGAGAGCGATTCCTCGAACAGCGCGGCGAAACTTTCGGGTGCAGGGGGGGTGGTGGACATGCTGTGGGTGGCGGTCGCCATGGCGGGTTGGTTCCTTCTCACGTAATCGAACCGCCGGGTGCGAGAACCCTGTATCTCGCGTGGGCGGGTGGGTTGTCGAAATCCGCGGGCGGGCACCGACCTGTGCACCCGCTCGCGGCTGCTTCTTGCCTGCTGCACGCGCCGGACAGCCCGGCGCCGTCGCTCAATCTCCGGTCGCCGCCGTCCGCGCCCGGTACAGCCCGAGCACGGCGTCGATCGCAGCGGCGATCGTCATGTTCGTCGTGTCCAGGATCACGGCGTCGGCGGCGGGCCGGAGCGGAGCTGCCGCCCGGCCGGCGTCGCGTGCGTCGCGCTCCCGGATGTCGCGCAAAAGACTGTCCAGTGTAACGGAGATTCCTTTTTCGATCAACTGCTTATGCCGACGGCCCGCCCGCACCTCCGGCGTGGCCGTCACGAACACCTTGAGGACTGCCTCCGGAAAGACCACCGTGCCCATGTCCCGCCCGTCGGCGACCAGCCCCGGGGGGCGCCGGAATGCCCGCTGTCGCGCCAGGAGCGCGGATCTCACCCCCGGGTGCACCGCGATCCGCGAGGCCGCGGCGCTGACCGCCTCGCGCCGGATCGCGTCGGTGACGTCGTCGTGTTCCAGGAAGACGCGGCCGTCGCGGAACCCGACGTCGAGACCGCCCGCGATCGCGGCAAGCCGGGTACCGTCGTCGACGTCGGCACCCTCGACCAGCGCCTTGTGGGCGACCAGCCGGTAGAGCGACCCGCTGTCGAGCAGGTGGAAGGCGAGCGTCCGCGCGACGCCTTCGGCCACCGTGCCCTTGCCCGAGGCCGCGGGACCGTCGACCGCAATGACCGGAACGTCCGCCATCACGCCGCTTCCGTCCGCACCACCGTGCGGAAGGCATCCCAGTAGCCGGGGAACGTCTTGCGCACGCAGTCGGGGTCGTTGATGCGGACGGGAACCCCGCCGAGCGAGGCGAGCGAGAAGCACATCGCCATCCGGTGGTCGTCGTAGGTGTCGATCGTCGCCGGCGCGAGCCGCGGCGGCGGCGCCACCGTCAACCGGTCGCCCCCCGCCTCGACCCGCGCGCCGAGCTTCGAGAGCTCGGCCGCCATCGCCGCGATGCGGTCGGTCTCCTTCACGCGCCAGCTTGCGATCCCGGTGAGCGTCGTCGGACCGCGCGCGAAGAGCGCGACCACGGCGAGCGTCATCGCCGCGTCGGGGATCGCGGTGCAGTCGAAGACGGCGCCGGCGAGCGGTCCGTCGGCCGCGACCTCGATCCAGGCGTCGCCCTTGCGCACCGTCGCGCCCATCCGCGCGAGCGCGTCCGCGAACGCGACGTCGCCCTGGATCGAATCCCGGCCGACGCCTGTGACGCGCACCGGTCCGCCGCCGATCGCGCCGGCAGCCAGGAAGTACGACGCGCTCGACGCGTCCCCCTCGACGTCGATCGCCCCCGGCGACGCGTAGCGCGCCGATGCGGGCACGACGAACGAGGCGGCGTCGGGCGCGGCGACCGCAACGCCGAAGCGCGCCATCAGGCTCGTCGTGATCGCGACGTATGGTCGCGAGATCAGCGGGCCCACGATGTCGACCGTGATCGCGCTCCGCGTTCGCTGCGTGAGGAGCGGCAGCGCCATCAGCAGCGCGGAGAGGTACTGGCTCGACACGTCGCCGCGGATCGCGACGCGCGGCGGCGCGGCGGCGCCCACGGAAACGGGGCCGATGGCGAGCGGCGGGTAGCGGTCGCGCTCGAGGTAGCGGATGTCGGCGCCGAGCGCACGCAGCGCGTCGACGAGGTCGCCGATCGGCCGCTCGTGCATCCGCGGAACGCCCGAGAGCTCGTAACGTCCCCCCGCGAGCCCGAGCACCGCGGTGAGCGGACGAAACGCGGTGCCCGCGTTGCCGAGGAAGAGCGCCGCGCGCTCGACGGGAAACCGCCCCGCGGTGCCGTGCACGACGGTGTCGCCCTCGACGCGCTCGACGCGC
>DASQBO010000117.1:0-7717 GCA_035635175.1 Casimicrobiaceae bacterium
CGCCCGACGTAGTGCGCGAGCTCGTCGTCGAGCTCCGCGCGGAAAGCGGGATCGCGCCGCGCCTGCGCGTAGCGCTCGCGCAATTCGTCGAGCGCGCTGATCAGCGTCTCCGCCACGAACACGCCGCCGTAGGGGCCGAAGTGGCCGCGCGCGTCCGGCAGGTCGTAGGTGACATCAGCCATCTGCATGGCGCACTTCCCCGATGAAAGCGGCGATCCTTGCGGGATCCTTGATCCCCTTCTGCGGACGCCCGTCGGCGCCTTCGGCCTCGACGCCGCTCGACACGTCGACGGCCCAGGGCCGCACGCGGCGGACGGCCTCCGCGACGTTCGCCGCCGTGAGCCCTCCGGACAGCACGACCGGTCGCGCGAGCCCGGGCGGCAGGACGCCCCAGTCGAACGTCCGGCCCGTGCCGCCCGGCATCCCGGCGGCCGGCGCTGCATCGAACAGGAGTCCGGCCGCGTCGCGGTACCGACCCGCGAATTCTAGCAAACCGGCGGCATCGGCCCCGGCGGCGACCGGGATCGCCTTGAGGTACGGCCGGCCGAACGCGCGGCAGAACTCGGGCGGTTCCTGCCCGTGGAACTGAAGGAAGTCGAGCGGCACCGCGGCGAGCGTCGCGCGCACGTGACCGGGTTCGGGATCGACGAACAGGCCGACGACCGACACGAACGGCGGCAGTCCCGCCTCGATCTCGCGCGCGCGCCCGGCGCCGACGACGCGCGGCGTTCCGGGCCAGAACACGAGACCGATCGCGTCACACCCGGCGCGCGCCGCCGCGACGCCGTCCTCGACGCGGGTGATCCCGCAGATCTTTACGCGCGTGCGCATCGCCGCTCTCCCGGGATCACGCGAACGCGAGGCGGACCGGCCGCCGGGTCGGCGGCAGTCCCCACGCCGCGTCGTAGTCCGCCCCCGTAAGATAGAGGCCGTCGGGCGTGAACGTCGGCGCGGCGCGCGTGCGGTCGCGCGCGGCGACGAGCTCCGCCACCCACGCGGGCGGCGCCTTGCCGGCGCCCACGTAGACGAGCGTCCCCACGACGTTGCGGATCATGTGATGCAGGAACGCATCGGCCGAGAAATCCAATCGTATGCAATCGCCGTCGGCTTCGACCGCGACCGACGACACCGTCTTCACCGGCGAGCGCGCCTGACATTCGGCCGCGCGGAACGACGAGAAATCGTGCGTGCCGACGAGCGACCGCGCCGCCTCGCGCATCGCCGCGACGTCGAGCGGCCGATGGTACCAGCCCACGCGCCCGGCGAGCAGCGCCGCGCGCACCGGCCGCGGCATCAGCACGTAGGTGTAGTGGCGCGCCGTCGCCTTGTAGCGCGCGTGGAAAGCCCCGTCGACCGGCCGCGCCCACAGCACCGCGACCGCGGGGGGGAGGAGCGCGTTGGCGCCGCGGACCCACGCCGTGTCGGGCCGCGCCGCCTCGGTGTCGAAGTGCGCGATCTGCGATGTGGCGTGCACCCCCGCGTCGGTGCGCCCTGCGGCATGCACGCGGACGGGCGCGTCCGCAATCTCCGCGAGCGCCCGCTCGAGCGCGTCCTGCACGCCGCGGCCGGACGTTTGCGACTGCCAGCCGTCGAACGGCGTGCCGGCGTACTCGAGTGCGAGGGCGATCCGCATCGGCAGAGGGGGTTCGGCCCGAAAAAGAATGCGGGCGGCGGATCACTCTCCGCCGCCCGCGGGCCATCCCGTCTTCGCGATCAGCCGAGCTTCGCGAGCAGCGACTGCGCCTCCGATTTCTGCTGGTCGTCGCCCTCGTGCAGCACTTCCTGCAGGATCTCGCGCGCGCCCTCCACGTCCCCCATCTCCTGGTACGCCTTCGCGAGGTCGAGCTTGGTCGCGGCGTCGTGCCACTGGCCGTCGAGCACCGACGGGGTCGGGTCCTCGAAGGTGGCCTTCTCCGGGTCGAACGACAGGTCGAGCTTGTCGAGGTCGATCGCCGCCTGCGGGCGCGCGAGCGCGGAGGGGGCCGTCGCGGCGCCCGCGAGCGCGGGCTCGGGCCGCGGTGCCGGCTTAAGCGGCGCGGGCTTCTCGGACGCGTCGAGCGTGAAGTCCATGTCGTGCAGCACCGGCGGCGGGCGCGTCGTGTCGACGTGGCCTTCGCCCATGCGTCCGAGCGCGGCGACGCCTTCCGCCGCCGCAGCTTTGGCCTTGTCGACCGCGCCTTCGGCGACGTGCGCCGCGCCCTTCGCGCTCTTCTCGAGCGCGCTCTCGGCGCCCGCGAGGATGTCGATCGGCGACTTCGGCTTGGCGCCCGACGACGGCGAGATCGAGATCTCCTCGTCCAGCTTGAAGTCGAGCCCGCCGCCCGTGTCGCCCATGTCGGCCGCGACGTTCGGGGGAATGCCGGAGCCTTCCGCGCGCGGCGGCTCGGCGCGAAGCTCCGGCTCGGACAACATCGGCGGCTCCTCGGCCGCGGCCTTCATCCCGCCTGCGGCCGCGACGGCGGCGGCTGCTGCCGCCGCGCCCGTACCGCCCTCGGCGAACATCGGATTGTTGGGGTCGAGCTGCCGTCCGAGGCCCACGGCCTTCTGCCAGACTTCGCCCTGCCCCTGCGACACCGAGTAGAGCTCGGCGGCGACCGTCTCGAAAGCGGACGGCTTGTTGTGCTGCGCGTGAATCTCGAGGAGCTTGAGGTAGATCTCCTGCCGCTGCGGATCCTTCTTGAGCGCCTCCTTGAGGATTTCCTCCGCCTGCGCGTCGCGTCCGTAGGCGAGGTACACCTCGGCTTCCGCGATCGGGTCGACTTCGTCGGTGTCGATGTTGCCGAGACCCTCGCGGCTGAAGTCGCTCGCGAGCGAATTGTCGCCGGTGTTGACCACACCGCCGCCGGTCGACCCGAAGACGGTGTTGGTCTTGATGTCGGTGCCCGAGATGATGCTGTCCTCGAACTTCGTCGTCTTGCGCCGGCGCGCCGCGACGAGCGCCGCGATGCCGCCGACGACGACGAGCGCCGCGCCGCCCAGCGCCCAGCTCGGCGTGCCCGACAGGAGATCCTCGAAGAATCCCGGGGCTTCCTTCGGCGGTGCCTTGGGTGCGGCCTTCGGCACCACCTTAGGCGCGACCTTCGGCGGCTCGGCGGCCTTCGGCGGCTCCGCCGGCGCCGGCTCGACGCCCTTCGGCGGTTCGGCCTTCGCGGGTTCAGCTGCCTTCGCGGGCTCTTCTGCCTTCGGCGGCTCGGCCTTCGCGGGCTCGGGCGCCTTCGCTGGCTCCGCGGCGGCCTTCGGCGGCTCGGTCTTGGGCGGCTCCGCCTTCGCAGGCTCCGGCGCCTTGGCGACGGCAGCAGGCTCGGGTCCCTTCGCGATCAGCGCTGGCGGCGGCGGCGCAGCCTTCCCCTTCGTCGCGTCGGCCTGCGCCTGCAACTGCGCGCCGGTTGGGCTCTTGAGCTCGATTGCGCGCTGCAAATCCTTGATCGTCTTCTCGAGATCGGAGATCCGCGACTGCGCTTCCTTGAGCGCCTGGTCGCGCGCCACGGCCTCCTCGGTTGCGCCCGCGCCCTTGCCGGCTCCCGCTTCGCGCGAGACCCGCAGCTGATCGCGGCCGGCCGGAGCCGCCGGCGCCTTTTCCTCGACCGCGGTGCCGATGCGGCCGCCCGCGGCGCGGCCGCCCGCGCCTTCCGCCGCCGGCGCGGCCGCGGCGACGCGATCGCGGTACGCGCGCCAGTCGGAGGCCTGCACGCGCACGACCTTCGTCGCCTCCGTGGGCTCGGTGCCCGTCACTTCGTCCGCGCCCGGGATCGTGATGATCGCACCGCTGCGCAGCCGGTTCATGTTCTTGCCGTCGAACGCATCGGCGTTCGTCCGGAACAGCGCGACCAGCATCTGCTCGAGCGTCGCGCTCGGCTGCTTGTATTCGTTCGCGATCTTGGACAGCGTGTCGCCGCGCTTGACCGTGTACGTGTCGCCCGCGCGTCCCGCAGGCGCTGCGGCTGCCGCGCGCGCCGGCGCCGCACCGGCACGCGCCGGCGCCACCGGTTCCGCGGGGGCAGCGATCATCGTCGAGCCCGGCGGGTCGAGGAGGAACGTGTAGTCGCGCACGAGGCGTCCCGCGGCCCAGTTGATCTCGACGAGCAGGTCGAGGAACGGTTCGCTCACGGGCGCCTGCGTGCGGATCTGCAGGTACGGTCGGCCGTTCGCGTCGCGCTCGAGCGTCACGCGCGCCGCGGCGAGCGCACCGGGATAGGCGAGGTTGTTCTGTCGATAGAGCGCGGGATCGGCGACGCGCGCGGCGAGCGAGTCGAGCTCCTCCTTCGCTGCGGACGTGAGCTCGATGCGTGCCGAAAGCGGCTGGCCGAGCGACGAACTGACCGTCAGGTTGCCGAGGCCGAGTGCGGCGCTCATGCCCGGAACGGCCATCGCCGAGGCCAGGAGGCTGAGCTTGAGGATGGGCTTAGCGCGCATACCGACCCTTTCCGAGATTTCGGAGTCTGCAACCAAACATAACATCATGGGTTTAGCTTCGCAAGCTAAACCCCGGTATTAGCTTGTTTTTTTTAAAGCGGGTGCGGCTTCGCCGTCGCGAGCTTCATGCCGATGGGCTAGCCGCGAGCGCAAGGGGTGGGTTCCGACTGCATGTCCCCTACCAGATCTTGTGCCGACCAGCCGCGCTCGCCACCGGGGCTTTCGCCCCGGGCGCGCTGTTGCAATCGCGCCGCACGTCGCCATGGCCCGACGCCCCGCACGCCCGTCGGCCGGTGCATAAAACGTGTGCAAACGCGGCGCGCCTGCATCGCGCTGCGCATCCGCTGCGAAAAGCCTATGCGGCCACCGCCAGCGTCGCCGTCCGGCGCTCGAGGAGGATGCGGACCATTCTCCGGAGCGGCTCGGCGGCGCCCCACAGCAGCTGGTCGCCGACCGTGAACGCGCCCAGGTACTCGCCGCCCATCGCGAGCTTGCGCAGGCGACCCACCGGAACTTCGAGCTTGCCGGTGACCGCGGCCGGCGTGAGTCGCGCGAGGCTCTCCTCGCGCGTGTTGGGAACGATCCGGACCCATTCGTTCGCGGCGGCGAGCATCCGCTCGATCTCCGCCAGCGGGACGTCGCGCCGCAGCTTGATCGTCAGCGCCTGCGAATGGCAGCGCATCGCGCCGATGCGGACGCAGATCGAGTCGACCGGAATCGGCCGCTCGGAGCGGCCGAGGATCTTGTTCGTCTCGGCGCCGCCCTTCCATTCCTCGCGACTCATGCCGTTGCCGAGGTCCTTGTCGATCCAGGGAATGAGGCTGCCCGCGAGCGGGACCCCGAAGTGCTGGGTGGGAAAGCGCTCGTCACGCAGGATGCCCGCGACTTCGCGGTCGATGTCGAGGATCGCGGAGCCCGGGTCGTCGAGCAGCTCCTTGGCCGCGAGGTGCGCCTCGCCCATCTGCTGGAGCAGCTCGCGCATGTTCTGCGCGCCCGCGCCCGAGGCGGCCTGGTAGGTCATGCACGTCATCCACTCGACGAGGTCGTGCCGGAACAATCCGGCGAGGCCCATCAGCATCAGGCTGACCGTGCAGTTGCCTCCGACGAAGTTCCTGACACCCTTAGCGAGCGCCGCGTCGATCACGTCGCGATTGACCGGGTCGAGGATGATGACGGCGTCGTCCTTCATCCGGAGCGCCGACGCGGCATCGATCCAGTAGCCCTGCCAGCCCGCGGCGCGCAGCTTCGGGAAGACGTCGTTCGTGTAGTCGCCGCCCTGGCACGTGACGATCGCGTCGTGCGCGGCCAGCGCCGCGAGGTCGTGCGCGCTCTTGACGGCGGGCGTCGCGCGGCCGATGTCGGGGCCCTTGCCCCCGACCGCCGACGCCGAGAAGAACTGCGGCTCGATGCGATCGAAGTCGCGCTCCGCGAGCATCCGCTGCATGAGCACCGATCCGACCATTCCGCGCCAACCGACGAACCCGACTCGCATGACGACACCCTGTCTGTTGGGGCCTGCGCTGAACAGACCGTTCGCCTCCGCGTCCCGACCTCCCCCCGGCGGCCGCTCGCGGAGGCGAAGCGCGGGCCGAGGCGACCGGTCAGGCCGTCTTCTTGAACGTCGTGATCTTCGTCGCGCCGGCGCTTGCCGTCGCCACGCGCGGGCCGGCGTCCGCCGCGCGGGCGCGCAGCGGGAGGGATCGTTCGCGGCCGGCCAAACTTGCGTGCATGGGTGCCATCCTACACGCTCAGCCGCTTTGCTGCAATGCAGCAACGACGGCGTCTCCCATTGCGCGGGTGCCAACCGTCGGCTCGCCGCCGCTCGCGATGTCCGCCGTTCGCCGGCCGGCGGCCAGCACCTTGCGCACCGCCGCCTCGATCCGCTCCGCGAGGTCGGCGCGCGCGAAGGTGTAGCGGAACATCATCGCCAGGGACAGGATCGTCGCGAGGGGATTCGCCTTGTCCTGTCCCGCGATGTCCGGGGCGGAGCCGTGGATCGGCTCGTAGAGACCCTTCCCGTTCGCGTCGAGCGAGGCCGAGGGCAGCATGCCGATCGAGCCTGCGAGCATCGACGCCTCGTCCGACAGGATGTCCCCGAACAGGTTGCCGGTGACGATCACGTCGAACGATTTCGGCGCGCGCACGAGCTGCATCGCCGCGTTGTCGACGTACATGTGCGTGAGCGCGACGTCGGGAAAGTCTTGCGCGACCGCCGTGACGACCTCGCGCCACAGGATCGACGTGTCGAGCACGTTCGCCTTGTCGACCGAGCAGAGCCTTCCCGCACGCTTGCGCGCGGTCGCGAAGCCGACCCGGGCGATGCGCTCGATCTCCGGGACGCTGTAGCGCATCGTGTCGAAGCCTTCGCGCTCGCCGGCGGCGTTGGTCCGCTGCCCGCGCGGCTCGCCGAAGTAGATGTCGCCGGTCAGCTCGCGCACGATCATCAGGTCGAGTCCGGCGACGACCTCGGGCTTGAGCGTGGACGCGCCGGCGAGCTCGGGATAGAGGAGCGCGGGGCGCAGGTTCGCGAACAGCGCGAGCGCCTTGCGGATGCCGAGGATTCCCTGCTCGGGCCGCAGCGGCCGCGGCAGCGTGTCGTAGCGCGGACCGCCGACGGCGCCCAGCAGCACGGCATCCGCGGCGCGCGCGAGCGCGAGCGTCGCCTCCGGCAGCGGGTGCCGCGCGGCGTCGTAGCCGGCGCCGCCGATCGGCGCGGTCTCGGTCTCGAGCGGGAATCCCTCGCGCCGGAGGAGCTCCAGCACGCGCACCGCCTCGCCGACGATCTCGGGGCCGATCCCGTCGCCGGGAAGGATCGCGATCTTCAAGCGGTGCCAGCGCGCGGCGTCAGGCGAGCCACGGCTGCTCGGCGAGCCGCTTCGCCTCGAACGCGCGGATCTCGTCGGCGTGCGCGAGCGTGAGGCCGATGTCGTCGAGGCCGTTCAGCAGGCAGTGCTTGCGGAACGGATCGACGTCGAACCCGAAGACGACCGCGCCGTCGGTCGTCGCGACCGTCTGCCGTTCGAGGTCGATCGCGAGCCGGAACCCGGGCAGCGCCGCCGCGTCGGCGAACAGCCGGTCCACCTCGTGCGAGGACAGCACGATCGGCAGGAGGCCGTTCTTGAAGCAGTTGTTGTAGAAGATGTCGCCGTACGACGGCGCGATCACCGCGCGGAAGCCGTAGCCGAGGAGCGCCCAGGGCGCGTGCTCGCGCGAGCTGCCGCAGCCGAAGTTGCGCCGCGCGAGCAGGATCTCGGCGCCGCGATAGCGCGGCTCGTTCAGCACGAAATCGGGATTCGGCCGGCGC
>DASQBO010000118.1:0-3686 GCA_035635175.1 Casimicrobiaceae bacterium
TCGCACATCCACTGCTGCACCGCGGCGCCCGGGACAGGGACGGCCGGTGTCGCGACCGTGACTCCAACGTTTACCGGATTTCCGCTGGGCGTGACGAGCGGGACCTACGACCACACGTTCGACCTGATGCTCGCGTCGTCGTGGAACCCCAGCTTCATCTCAGCGCAAGGCAGCATCGCCGCCGCGGAAACTGCGCTGATCACCGGGCTCGCGGCGGGCCTACCTGAACATCCACACGAGCTTCAGACCCGGCGGCGAGATCCGCGGCTTCCTCGCGGTGCCCGAGCCAGGGTCGCTTGCGCTCCTCGGCGTGGGGCTCGCGGGCATCGCGTTCGCGCGGCGACGCGGGAGCCAGGAACGGTCCTAAGCGAAGAGGCCGTGCAGGAACCACTCGCCGTCGTCGATCCCGTAGCGGTGGTCGCGGTAGATCCAGGCGAGCTCGCCGCGCGGCGTCGCGGCGACGAAGTAGTCGCGCCGCACGTCGGCGCCGTCCCACCATCCTGATTCGATCCGCTCGGGGCCGTCGCGGAGCACCCACGGCTGCGCCTCGACGATCTCGCCGAGCGGCGCGGGCTCGGCGAGGAGCCAGACCGGGCGCGGCGGAAAAGCCATGTCCGCCTCGGCGCCGCTTCGCCTCGACCCGGGTGCGGACGGGGACGCCACGTCGCATTCGTTCGCCCGCTCCGGCCGGTGCTCGGCGCGCGGCGCGATCCGGGTCACCGCATCGTCGCCGAGCCGTGCGCGCAGCCGGTCGACGAGCGGCACGCTCGCCACGGCCTCGTCGCCGGGCAAGAGGCCGAGATTGCGGCCGGCGAGCGGCGCGACCTGCGCGCTCGCGAGCACGACGGCTTCCGCCGGCGCGGGCAACTCGATGCGCGCGAGGCGCTCGCGCAGCACGCCGATCAGGTGCGCGGGCTCGCGCGAGGGCGCCGCGAGCGCGACGCGAGCCGAGGTGCTGATGTAGCGCCCGTGCGCGAGCGAGAGCGCGAGCTCGAGCACGCCGAGGCCGCGTCCTGCGAGCCATCCGGCGAGCTCGCGGACCAGCCGGTGCGCCGCGAAGGCGAGCGCCTCGACGTCCGCGACCGGGGCCGGCAGTTCGAGCCGCCCTTCGTAGCGGGGCGGGGACACGAAAGGGGGACGCGGATCGGGGACGAGACCGCACGCGCGATCGAGCAGCGCGACGAATCCGGCGCCGACGCGCCGCGCGAGGGGGGCCCGCGGCAGCGAGCACGCTTCGCCGAACGTCGTGACGCCGGCCGCGGCGAGCGTCGCGACGATGTCGGGTGCGACGTCGAGATGCGCGAGCGGAAGCGGTGCGAGCGCCGCGGCGAGCGTTGCGCGCTCGGCCTCGCCGAAATGGCGATGGGCGTCGCGGGCGGACGCGGCGAGCCCCGGATTCCCCGCGCGCGCGAGCATGAGCGCCGCGAGCGGCGTGGGCGCGAGCGACAACTGCGTCGCATAGCCGAGATCGTGCGCGCCGCGCGCGAGCTCCGCCGTGAGCCGCCGCAGGCCGCCGAAGAGCCGCAGGCTCCCGCCGATCTCGGAGAGCACCGCGTCGGGCGGCGCGAGCGAGACCGTCGGCGTGAATTGCGTGGCCCAGCCCGCGACGCTCGCGAGCGCCGCGGCTTCGAGCGCCGGATCGCGGTCGCGGAGCACGATGTCGGGTGCGAGCGCCAGCGACGCGGAGACGAGCTGGCCGGGCGCGACGGCCGCCGCGTAGGCAGCGGCGTTCGCGATGACGATGCGCGGATAGTGCCCCCCGGTCGTGACGGCGAACGGCTGCGCGGCGGTCTCCGCTTCGTCGAATTCAATCGATGCGCCGAGTTGTCGACCGCCGGCGGCGACTCGCGATCGCTCGCTCCCCCTCGGCGCTTCGCGCCCGGGGCCCCGGCGAGCCGCTCGCGCCGCGGTCTCCGGCGCGAGCGCGCGCGCGAAGACGTCGAGCGGCAGCGACGGCAGCCGGAGGCACGCCCAGAGCACGAGGGCCCCGTTACGCCTTCCAGATCGCCTGCTCGGACAGCCCGATCTCGGCCAGCTCCGCGGCGCGCAGGTGCGCTTCGTTCGCGCAGAAGAATTCGTCGAGTTGCGGCGGCTTGATCGGCGTGCCGGCGAGCATCGCGTGCGCCTGGCCGCGGTGGTGGATCTGGTGCTGGAAGAGATGCGCGAGGAGGCGGGTCGCGGGCTCCTGCTGGATGCCGATGCGTCGCGGCACGGCGATCGGCCGCGCGAGGTCCGCGTCGGTCAGCCCCGCGCAGACGGCGACGAGCCGGCGGTCGACCGCGTGCTGCGCGTCCGACAGCGCGGCGCAGGTGTCGAACGGTTCCTCGGGCTCGTAGAAGCGCCCGGCGTCGAGGTTCGGCGGCTCCCCGCGGAAGCTCCGCTCGATCGCGTCGACGTAGTACCAGTCGACGGTCAGGTTGTGGTTCAGCGTGGCCTTGATCGAGGGGAAGAAGCTCGTCCGCGCGGCGACGAAGTCGTCCTGCGAGAGCTTCGCGCACGCCGCGAGGAGGCGGTGATTCGACCACGCGTTGTTGCACGCCATCGTGTAGAAGTGGTGGGCGAGAGGGGTCGGAGGCATCGTGGGTCCAATCAGGGCCATAGCATGAACAGGCCCTAGTGGGTGCAGGGAGCGAGGGCCGGCCTGCGCGGAACGGCGCTCGCGGGCAGGAGTGCGCTGTCGTGCGCGGCGGGTTCGACGTCGAGCAGCACGGGCCGCGCGAGATCGCCGCCGCGGCGCTTCAGCACGCGCACGGCGAGCTGCCGGTCTTGCGGCGCGAGCGCGAGTCGCAGCGGCGCGGCCGTCGCGATCGCGTGCTGGCCGGGGCGCCGCCACAGCACGCCCCACGTGCGGCCCTCGCGCGCGGCGACCGCGAGCCGGCGCAGCACGCGCTCGTCGCGCGCGCCGAGCCACGCGAACGCGGCGCCGCACTCGGGCGCGCGCAGCGCCTGTTCGTACGCCCAGAGCTCGTCGGCGCCCGTCCGGCAGCGGACGATCAGGAGCCGCGCGAGGTCGAGCCCCGCGGCGGCGAGCGCGGGCGCGTAGGGCAGGTGCGGGGGCGCGATCCAGACGACGTCGCGACGCTCCGCCTGCAGTCGCGCGAGCGCGGGCAGCGTGAGGCGGATCTCGCCGATGCCCTCGCGCGCGAGCAGGATCTCGGTCAGCGCGGCCGCGGGCCAGCCGCGGCCCGGCAGCACGGCGTCGAGCGCCGCATAGCCGGAGGGCATCGCCGCGGGCTCGGGCGCGCAATCGCCGCCGCGCCAGATCGCGGGGTTCGCAAGAACGGCGGCGAGCGCCGCGTTCGCGTCCAACGTGAACAGGCCCTAATCCGCGCCGCCGCCCATCGCCTTCGCCGCGCGCTTTTCGAGCTCGTCGGGCGGGACGTCCTCGACGTGCGTGGCGAGGTACCAGTGGTAGCCGAACGGATCGTCGACGCCGCCCGTGCGGTCGCCGTAGAACTGGTTCGCGACCGGGCGGCTGAGCGTAGCGCCCGCGGCGACCGCCTGCGCGACGCGGGCGTCGACGTCTTCCACGTAGACCATGAGCGAGACGGGCGAGCCGCCGATCGTGCGCGCGCTCTTCGCGCCGATCTCCGGGTGCTCGTCGGCGAGCATCACCGGCGAATCGCCGATCCGGATCTCGGCGTGCCCGATCCTGCCGTTCGGAGCGGGCATGCGCATCAATTCGA
>DASQBO010000119.1:0-3376 GCA_035635175.1 Casimicrobiaceae bacterium
CCGCGCTCGGCGCGAGCGCGCCGCTTCCGGCCTGTTCGGGGGCAAGGGGGGCGACGACGTCGTGTGCGCAACGATCCACGAGGCGGTGCTCGATCACCGCCTGCCGCCGGGGACGAAGCTCAAGGAGATCGCGCTGGCCGAGCTCTTCGGCGTCACCCGCAGCGTCATCCGCCGCTCGCTCGCGCGACTCGCGCACCTGCGCCTCGTCGAGCTGCGTCCGAATCGGGGCGCCGTCGTCGCGAGCCCCACGGCGGCGGAGGCGCGCGATCTCTTCGCGGCGCGGCGCGCGATCGAGGGCGCGATCGTCGCGTCGCTCGCGGAGCGCGTCACCCGCGAGCAGCTCCGCGAGCTTCGCCTGACGACGCGCTCGGAGCGCGAGGCCTACGCCGCCGGCGACACGCGCCGCGGGCTCAAGCTGTCCGTCGAATTCCACCGCGTGCTCGCGCGGATGGCGGGCAACGCGGTCCTGGCCGAATTCCTCGACCAGCTCGTCGCTCGCACGCCGCTCGTCGTGCTCGCGCACCAGGGGCCGGCGACCGGCCCCGCGTGCAGCATCGACGAGCATTCGCAGGTCGTCGACGCCCTGGCCGACGGCGACGGGCCGCGCGCCGTCGCGACGATGGCCGCGCATCTCGACGCGCTTCTCGCCCGGCTCGATCTCGAAGGACCCGCGCGGCGCGAGACGGACCTGGGCGTGCTCCTCGGCGTGCGGCGGGCATGAGCGCCGCCGGGCCGCGTCCACGCACCGACGACGCGGGGAACCCGTGAGCGCGCGCGACTTCGTCGGCTACGGCCGGGCGGTCCCGCACGCGGACTGGCCGCAGCACGCGCGCGTCGCCGTCCAGTTCGTCCTCAATTACGAGGAGGGCGGCGAGCGCTCCGTCGAGGACGGCGATCCCGGCTCCGAGACGTTTCTCTCGGAGATCGCCGGCGCGCCGTCGTATCCGGCACGGCACATGAGCATGGAGTCGATCTACGAATACGGCTCCCGTGCGGGCGTCTGGCGCATCCTGCGGGAGTTCGAAGGGCGCTCGCTGCCCCTTACCGTGTTCGGCGTCGCGCGCGCGCTCGAGCGCAACCGCGAAGCGACGGCTGCCTTCGTCTCGCTCGGGCACGAGATCGCCTGTCACGGGTTGCGCTGGCTGTCCTACCAGGAGGTTGATCCCGCGACCGAGGCCGCGCACCTGCGCGAGGCCGTTGCGATCGTGCGGAAGCTCACTGGCGCGTCACCTGCGGGCTGGTACACCGGCCGCGACAGCCCGAACACGCGTCGCCTCGTCGTCGAGCACGGCGGGTTCCTCTACGATGCCGACTCCTACGGCGACGACCTTCCCTACTGGACCGTCGTGCGCACCGCCGACGGCCGCGCCGTCCCGCATCTCGTCGTCCCCTACACGCTCGACGCCAACGACATGCGCTTCGCGACGCCTGCCGGGTTCGCGACCGGCGACGACTTCTTCACGTATCTCCGCGACACCTTCGACGTCCTCCACGCGGAAGGCGCGGAGTCGCCGCGGATGATGTCGGTCGGGATGCACTGCCGGCTCCTCGGCCGGCCCGGCCGCTTCCGTGCGCTGCAGCGATTCCTCGACCACGTCGAGGCGCACGACGGCGTCTGGATCGCGCGGCGCGTCGACATCGCCCGGCACTGGGCGGCGCGGCATCCTTACGTCGCGACCAGCGCGCGATGACGGCGGCGCCGACGCTGGCCGGCCTCTCCGCCGCACCCCGGCAGGAATTCGTCCGTGCGCTCGGCGGCATCTTCGAGCGCACGCCGTGGATCGCCGAGCGCGCCTACGAGCGGCGCCCGTTCGCCGACGTCGGCGCGCTGCACGCGGCGATGCTCGCCGCCCTTGCCGCCGCGCCGCGCGAGGCGAAGCTCGCGCTGATCTGCGCGCACCCGGAGCTCGCCGGGAAAGAGGCGGCCGCGGGCGCAATGACCGCGGACTCGGTCGGCGAGCAGGCCTCCGCGGGGCTCGACCGCTGCTCGCCGGACGAGCTCGCGCGGCTCCGCGCGGGGAACGCGGCGTATCGCGAGAAGTTCGGTTTTCCGTTCGTGATGGCGGTCAAGGGCAAGCGCCGGCCCGAGATCCTCGCCGCGCTCGCGGAGCGGATCGGCAACACGCGCGAGGCCGAGTTCGCGCGCTGCCTGGACGAGATCGGACAGATCGCGCGGCTGCGGCTCGAGGCGCTGCTCGGCGGCCCCTGACGGGGACGCGGGTCGTGACGTCCACCTTGCACGAGGAGGAGCACCATGCCCAGGATGAGAGCCATCGACGCCGCCGTTCGCGTCCTCGAGCGCGAAGGCGTCACGACCGCGTTCGGCGTCCCCGGCGCGGCGATCAATCCGCTGTACTCGGCGCTCCAGGCGCGCGGCAGCATCGAGCACGTGCTCGCGCGCCACGTCGAGGGCGCCTCGCACATGGCGGAGGGCTACACGCGCGCGGTCGCCGGCAACATCGGCGTGTGCATCGGCACGTCGGGCCCGGCGGGCACCGACATGATCACCGGGCTCTACTCGGCGTCGGCCGACTCGATTCCGATCCTCTGCATCACCGGCCAGGCGCCGCGAGCGCGCCTCTACAAGGAAGATTTCCAGGCCGTCGACATCGAGGCGATCGCGAAGCCGGTGGCGAAGTGGGCGGTGACCGTCCGCGAGCCGGCGCAGGTGCCGCGCGCGTTCCAGCAGGCGTTCCACCTGATGCGCTCGGGACGGCCGGGCCCCGTGCTGATCGACCTTCCCTTCGACGTGCAGGTCGCCGAGATCGAGTTCGATCCGGACACCTACGAGCCGCTTCCGGCCTACAAGCCCGCCGCGACGCGCGCGCAGGTCGAGAAGGCTCTCGCGATGCTCTGCGATGCCGCACGGCCCCTGATCGTCGCCGGCGGCGGTATCGTCAACGCCGACGCGTGCGCGCTGCTCGTCGAGTTCGCCGAGCTGACCGGCGTTCCGGTGATTCCCACGCTGATGGGTTGGGGATCGATCCCGGACGATCATCCGCTGATGGCCGGCATGTGCGGCCTGCAGACGTCGCACCGGTACGGCAACGCGACGATGCTCGCGTCCGACTTCGTGCTCGGCATCGGCAACCGCTGGGCGAACCGGCACACCGGCTCGATCGAGGTCTACGCGAAGGGCCGCAAGTTCGTCCACGTGGACATCGAGCCGACGCAGATCGGTCGCGTGTTCGCTCCCGACTACGGGATCGTCTCCGACGCGAAGGCGGCGCTCGCACTGTTCGTCGCGGTCGCGCGCGATTGGAAGGCCGACGGCAGGCTTCCCGATCGCAGCGCCTGGGCCCACGAGTGCCGGGGGCGCAAGCGCACGCTGCTGCGCAAGACGAACTTCGACGACGTGCCCATGAAGCCGCAGCGC
>DASQBO010000120.1:0-4948 GCA_035635175.1 Casimicrobiaceae bacterium
GTGCGCCTCGTCGTGCCGTTCACGCCCGGCGGCAGCACCGACATCCTCGCGCGCGCGGTCGGGCAGAAGCTCTCGGAGTCGTGGGGCCAGCCGGTCGTCGTCGACAATCGCCCCGGCGCCGGCGGCATCATCGGCATGGAGACCGTCGCGAAGTCCGCGCCGGACGGCTACACGCTCGTGATGGGCCACATCGGCACGCTGGCGGCGAACCCCGCGCTCTACAAGACGCTGCCGTACGACCCCGTGAAGGACTTCGCGCCCGTCACGCTGATCGCGCGAGTGCCGAACGTGCTCGTCGTCGGCCCCGCGGTGCCGAGCAGGAGCGTCGCGGAGCTGATCGCGCTCGCGAAGGCGAAGCCCGGCAAGCTCGACTACGGCTCCGGCGGCAACGGCAGCGCCGCGCACCTCGCGACCGAGTACTTCAAGCTCAAGGCCGGCGTCGATCTCCAGCACATTCCGTACAAGGGCACGGCGCCGGCATTGCAGGACCTGCTCGGCGGGCAGATCGCGCTGATGATCACGGGTCTGCCGCCCGTGCTGCCGCACGTGAAGGCGGGCAAGCTCCGGATCCTCGGGGTCGCGTCAGCGCAGCGGCTCCGCCAATTCCCGGAGATCCCCACGATCGCGGAATCCGGCGTCCCCGGGTTCGAGGCGACGCAGTGGTACGGCATCCTCGCGCCGGCCGCGACGCCCAAGGAGATCGTCGCGAAGCTCAACCGCGAATTCGTGAAGGCTCTCCGCGATCCCGCGGTCGGCGAGAAGCTCGCCGGCGAAGGCGCCGATCCGGTCGGCGATACGCCCGGGGAGTTCGCCGCCTTCATCGCGAGCGAGATCGATCTCTGGGGCAAGGTGATCCGCGCGACCGGCGCGAAGGCCGAGTAGGCTCGCGGGAGCGACGACCGCGCACCGGAGCCGAGCATGGCGAGGGGCGTCGTCCGCATCGGCATCTCCGGCTGGCGCTACGAGCCGTGGCGCGGCGTGTTCTACCCCGGGGACCTTCCGCAGCGCGCGGAACTCGCCTACGCGTCGCGCCGCTTCCCCACGATCGAGATCAACGGGTCCTTCTACTCGTTGCAGCGACCCGAGTACTACGCGCGGTGGTTCGCGGACACGCCCGAAGGCTTCGTGTTCAGCGTCAAGGGGCCCCGCTACGTGACGCACATGCTGCGCCTGCGCGACATCGAGGCGCCGCTCGCCAACTTCTTCGCCTCCGGCATCGCCAACCTCGACGGCAAGCTCGGCCCCTTCCTGTGGCAGCTTCCGCCGTCGCTTCCGTTCGACGCGGGACGCCTCGACCGGTTCTTCGCGCTCCTGCCGCACGACACCGACGAGGCGAGCGCGCTCGCGCGCCGCCGGAACGCGAAGGTGCGCGGACGCGCGCGCCTCGCGTACGGCGCCCGCCGCCCGCTCCGCCACGCGCTCGAGGTGCGTCACCCGAGCTTCGTCGACCCGGCCTTCGTCGCGCTTCTGCGCAAGCATCGGATCGGGCTCGTCGTCGCCGACACCGCGGGCAAGTGGCCGCTCGTCGAGGACGTCACGTCGGACTTCGTCTACGTGCGGCTCCACGGCGACAAGGAGCTCTACGTGAGCGGCTACACGCCGGCGGCGCTCGCCGACTGGGCGGCGAGGATCCGGGCGTGGTCGGAGGGCCGTCAGCCCCGCGGCGCCCGGCGGATCGACCCGCATGCGCGGGTTGCCCGGGAGCCGCGCGACGTCTACTGCTACTTCGACAACGACGCCAAGGTGATGGCCCCGCGCGACGCGCGGCGGCTCGCGCGCCTTCTGAACGTCGCGGGCGGCGCCGACGGAAGATCGGTGCTACGCTAGGCTCGTCTCTGCATCGTGGCAGCACGATTCGTCTCCGCTCATGAGCACCCGCACCCACTGGGACACCGTCTACCGGACGAAAGCCGCCGATCAGGTGAGCTGGTACCGGGCGCATCTCGAGCGCTCGCTCGCGTTCATCGAGGCCGCGGCGCCGGACCCCGCCGCCGCGATCATCGACGTCGGCGGCGGCGAATCGACTCTGGTGGACGACCTGGTAAGGCGCGGCCATCGCGACGTCACGGTGCTCGACGTCGCGCCTTCCGCGATCGCAGCCGCGAAGGCACGGCTCGGAGCCGCCGCCGAGCACGTCCATTGGCTCGTCGCCGACATCACGACGGTCGAGCTCCCCCTGCAGCGCTACGATCTCTGGCACGACCGCGCGGTGTTCCACTTCCTCACCCATCCCGAGGACCGTGCCGCGTACGTGCGGCAGGCGCTCCGCGCGGTCCGGCGGGGCGGGTACGTGGTCGTCGCGACCTTCGGACCACAGGGACCGGAGAAGTGCAGCGGCCTGCCGGTCGTGCGCTATGACGCGGATCGCCTGCACGACGAATTCGGCCCCGCCTTCCGGCTCGCCGACTCCGCGGTCGAGCTGCACCGGACCCCGGCGGGAGCGATCCAGCAGTTCACGTACTGTTTCTGCCGCATCGACCAGGTGCACGACGGTGCCGCCGCGGATCCCTGACCGAGACGCGCAACGGCCTTCCGGCGCACGCGCCGGCACTACCCTCCGCGGCTATTGACAGTCCCGCGGCATGGGGCGATAAGTTCGGCCGGGCGGATGTCCCGACCCACGTCCCGGAAGAGGACGCGAGGGGAACACTTCGGAGGAGCCATGGATAGACGATCGTTCGTGCTGGCTGCGGCCGGCAGCTCGCTTCTCACTCTCGATTGGCGCCGCGCGCTCGCGGCGGGCCTTCCTGCCGGAGCGCTCGAGAGCGGCACGCTCGTGGAGCTTCCGGGCAAGGTGCCGCTGATCAAGCGGTCGTTTCGTCCACCGAACTTCGAGACGCCGGTAGCCCTCTTCGACTCGGCGATCACGCCCAACCGCGCGTTCTTCGTCCGCTGGCACCTCTCCGACATTCCGGTCGTCGATCCGGCGACGTGGCGGCTGTCCGTCGGCGGCCCGGCGGCGACGACCCCGGCAACGTACTCTCTCGACGAACTCAAGCGCGGCTTCGAACAGGTGGAATTGGTCGCGGTGTGCCAGTGCAGCGGCAACCGGCGCGGCCTCTCCGATCCGCACGTTCCCGGCGTCGAATGGGGCTATGGCGCCATGGGGAACGCGAAGTGGAAGGGCGTTCGGTTGCGCGATGTGCTGAACAAGGCGGGACTCAAGAAGGAAGCCGTCGAGATCGCGTTCGACGGCGCCGACAAGGGCGCGGCCGCCGCCACTCCCGACTTCCACAAGAGCCTGCCGCCCTGGAAGGCGCTGGAGGAGAACACGCTGCTCGCGTGGGAGATGAACGGCGAGCCGCTGCCGCATCTCAACGGCGCGCCGCTGCGCGTGATCGTTCCCGGGTGGACGGCCACCTACTGGGTGAAGATGCTGACCTCGATCGAGGCGCTCGACAAGCCGATCAACACCTTCTGGATGAACACCGCGTATCGCGTGCCCAAGGGCAAGTTCGGCTTCGCCGACCGCTTCCTGTCGCAGGAAAGCGATGTGTCGACGCCGATCACGGAGATGGTCGTCAACTCGCTCATCACGAACATCCGCGACGGGCAGAAGATCGCGGTCGGCCAGGACGCCGAGGTGCGCGGCGTCGCGTGGGACGCGGGTTACGGGATCAGCGATGTCGACGTGTCGCCGGACGGCGGGCGCACGTGGTTTGCCGCAGAGCTGGGCCAGGACCTCGGCCGCTTTTCGTTCCGCACCTGGAGCTACCGGTTCCGGCCGACGAAGGCGGGCGATTATCCGGTCATGGCGCGAGCCACCAACCGCCAGGGCGCCACCCAGACCGCCCAGCTCATCTTCAATCCGGCGGGCTACCACAACAACGTGATGCAGCGGATCGTGCTGGTCGCCGCGTGATGCGCTCCAGGAGACCGTCCATGAAATCCACGCTCGTGTTCTGCGCCGCGGCGGTCGCGGCTTCCGTTGCGTACGCTCAGGAATCCAGGATCGAGCTGAAGCCCGGCCCCGGGCGCGAGCTGGTCATGGGTTACTGCGTCATGTGCCACAGTATCGACTACGTCCAGGGCAACTCGCCGTTCATGACCCGCCAGGTCTGGGAGGCGGAGGTCAACAAGATGATGAAGGCCTACGGCGCGCAGATCCCGCCCGCGGACGTCCCGAAGGTCGTCGACTACCTGACAACGAACTACGGCGTCGCGACGCCGCCGAAGTAGCAGCGACGGCGATGGCCGACAGCCTGGTCGACCTGCAGCGCGCGGTCGGGGCCTTCGTTGCCGAGCGGGACTGGGCGCAGTTCCACACGCCCAAGAACCTCGCGATGGGCGTCGCGATCGAGGCGGCCGAGATCATGGAGCATTTCCAGTGGAGCACGGCCGCCGAATCCGCCGCGACGGATCCCGCGCGCAAGGCGCAGATCGCGCAGGAGATGGGCGACGTGCTGATTTACCTCGTGCGACTCGCCGAGGTGCTCGACATCGACCTCCTGACCGCCGCGACAGAGAAGCTCGCCCAGAACCGCCTCAAGTACCCGATCGAGAAGGCGAAGGGCCGCGCGACCAAGTACCTCGACCTCGAGTAGGCGGGGCGATCTACTGCGAGATCAGCCCGAGCATCGCGGGCCACGCTACGACGTCCTCGCGCGTCCGATGCGCTCGCCAGCAGCTGCACTCCCTACGCCGTGACGCTCACGCGCACCGGGACCCGCCGCCGGCCCCACTGCCCGCCGACGCCGTCGAATCGCCCCGGCAGCTCGGCGCCGCAGTGCTTGCACGCGCCGGTGGGCGTGAGGTCGTAGCGCAGGATCTCGTGCCAGTCGCGGACGATGAGCGGCTTCGCGCAGCCCGGGCAGAACGTCGTGCCGCCCTCGCGGTCGTGCACGTTGCCCGTGTAGACGTAGCGGATGCCTTCGGCGAGCGCGATCTCGCGCGAGCGCGTGAGCGTCGCGGGAGGCGTCTGCGCGAGGTCCGTCATCTTGTAGTCGGG
>DASQBO010000121.1:0-6216 GCA_035635175.1 Casimicrobiaceae bacterium
CGGACGCGGTCGCCGACGCGATCGCACAGCACTACTGGCCGCGCTTCGCCGGCGATGCGCTGCCGGCGAGCGGCGTCGCGCAGGCGGTGGCGCTCGCCGACAAGCTCGAGGCGCTCGCGGGCCTGTTCGGCGTGGGCCAGGTGCCCACCGGCGACCGGGATCCGTTCGGGCTTCGCCGCGCGGCGCTCGGCGTGATCCGGATCCTGGTCGAGCGGCAGCTCGCGCTCTCGCTGCCCGAGCTTCTCGCGCTGGCCTTCGCCGCCTTCGGCAAGGTGCCGGCCGTGCAGGACGCGCGCGAAGCGCTCGCGACCTTCGTCTACGACCGCTTGCGCGGCTACCTGCGCGAGGAAGGCTTCACCGCCAACCAGATCGCCGCGGTCGTCGACGCCGCGCCGGCGGACATCCACCTCGTTCCCGCGCGGCTCGCCGCGGTGCAGGCGTTCGAGGCGCTGCCCGAATCGGGCGCGCTCGCCGCCGCGAACAAGCGGATCGTCAACATCCTGCGGAAATCGGAAGCCGAGGCGGCCGCCGCCGTCGACCGCGCGCGACTCGAGAGCGGCGCCGAGCACGATCTGTGGCTCGCGTTCCAGAAGCTCGAGCCCGCCGTCGACGCCGACTGCAGCCGCGGCGACTACGCGTCGGCGCTGCTGGCTCTCGCCTCGGCGCGTCCGGTCGTCGATCGCTTCTTCGACGACGTGCTGGTGATGGCCGAGGACCCGGCGATCCGCGCGAACCGGCTCGCGCTCCTGCGCGGGATCGCGCAGACGATGAACCGCGTCGCCGACATCTCGAAGCTCGCGGTGTAGGGCAGGCTCCCGACATGGTCCAGCTCGCCTCCGAAGGAGTCCCCCAGACGCGGGCGGTACGGCTCATCGTCCTCGACCGCGACGGCGTCATCAACCGCGACAGCGAGCAGTTCATCAAGTCGCCGGACGAGTGGCGGCCGATCCCCGGGAGCCTCGAGGCGATCGCCCGGCTGCACCACGCGGGCTTCCGCGTGGTCGTCGCGACCAACCAGTCGGGGATCGGCCGCGGCCTCTTCGACATGGCGACGCTGAATGCGATCCACGAGAAGATGCACAAGGCGCTCGCGCAGGCGGGGGGCCGGATCGACGCGCTCTTCTACTGCCCGCACACCGCGGATTCGGACTGCGAGTGCCGCAAGCCGAAGGCCGGCATGCTGCGGGAGATCGGGCTCCGCTTCGGCGTCGAGATGACCGGCGTGCCCTGCGTCGGCGACTCGGTCCGCGACCTCGAGGCCGCCGATGCGGTCGGCGCGCAGCCGCTGCTCGTCCTGACCGGGAAGGGCGAGAAGACGCTGCGCGCCGGGAACTTTCCTAAGAACACGGTGATCTTCCCCGATCTCGCGTTCGCGGCTTCGGCGCTGCTCGCCTCCGAGTGAGCCGCCGGTGGCGACCGCGGTGTCCGCTCTCCGCTCGCTCGCGTTCCTGCTGTTCCAGACGCTCGTCACGCCCATCTACGCGGCGGTGATGCTCGCGACGTTCTGGCTTCCGCGCGTGCCGATGTACCGGATCGCCGCGCACTGGTGCCGGACCAATCTGCTGGGCGCCCGCCTGATCTGCGGGATCCGCCACCGCGCCGTCGGCATAGAGCACGTCCCGCCCGCCGCGGTGCCGCACATCGTCATGTCGAAGCACAGCTCGACCTGGGAGACGCTCGCGCTCACCCTCTTCTTCCCGCCGCTCGCGTACGTCGCGAAGAAGGAGCTCCTGTCCATTCCGTTCTTCGGCTGGGGCTTCGCCCTCGCCTCGCCGATCACCATCGACCGCAAGGCCGGCATGGACGCGATGCAGCAGATCGCGACGCAGGGCCGGGAGCGCTTCGCGCAGGGCTTCTGGATCGTCGTCTATCCCGAGGGCACCCGGATCCGGGCCGGCACGCGCGCGAAGTACAAGACCGGCGGCGCGCGGCTCGCGCGCGAGCTCGGTGTGCCCATCGTCCCGGTGGCGCACAATGCCGGCTGGCTGTGGCCCAAGGGCGTCTTCGGCAAGCGGCCGGGCACGGTGACGATCTCGTTCGGGCCGCCGATCGCCCCCGAAGGCAAGGACCCGCAACGGCTGACCGCCGAAGTGGAGACATGGATCGAGAACGAGGTCGCGCGACTCGGCGTGCCGGAGTGAGCGGCGCCGTGCGGACGGCGGGCCGCGCGGCGGAGCTCTCGGTGCCGCTGCGCCGGGTCGCGCTTGCAGGCGAGGCGGTCGACTACCGCCTCGTGCGGGCGCGCCGGCGCACGATCGGCATGCACGTCGGCTCCGACGGTCTCGTCGTCCGCGCGTCCCGCTGGGTCACGATCGGCGACGTCGAGGCCACGCTGCGCGAGCACGCGGCGTGGATCCTGCGCCGCCTCGCCGAATGGCGTTCGCGGCGCCGCGACGTGCTGCCCGAGGTGTGGACAGCCGGCGCGCCCATCCTCTTTCAGGGGCGCGACCTCACGCTCGACATCCGCCCCGCGCCGCGGCCGGCGGTCGCCGCGGACCTCGTCAACGTCAGCGTCCGCCATCCCACGCCCGACGACGAAGCGGAGATCGCCGCCTGCGTGACCGGCTGGCTGCGCGCCGAGGCGCTCGCGTTCGTCGAGCCGCGCGTCGCCCTGTGTGCGGCGCGCCTGCGCGCGGGAACGCCGAGCGTGCGGTTGTCGAACGCCCGCTCCGAGTGGGGCAGCTGCAACCGCAAGGGAGAGATCCGGCTGTCGTGGCGCCTGATCCAGCTCCCGCCCGAGCTCGCGCAATACGTCGTCGCGCACGAGGTCGCGCACCTCGTCGAGCTCAATCATTCGCCGCGCTTCTGGGCGCTGGTCGAGACGCTCCATCCCGCGTGCGCGAAGGCGCGCCGGGCGCTCGCCGAGTGGTCGGCGGTGCTGGATTAGCCGCAAATCAAAGGTCACATCCGGCTGCATGCGACTGACGCATGCAAGCCTCCGTCGTCCCCGCGCAGGCGGGGACCCAGCGTCGTCAAGCCGTCGCCTCGCCGCGTTCGACGAAAGTCACTGGGTTCCCGCCTTCGCGGAAACGACGAATGAGGGGTCGAGTGGTCGCTGGTACTCGGCCTAGCGCCGCCCGAGCGCCCGGCCGTCTACGGTGCCGGCAGCGGCGGCAGCGCGACCTCGAGGCCGCCCTGCGCCCGCAGGAGCGCGGCCAGCGCCGCGCCCAGCTCGGCGCCGCTCCGCGTGTCGCGCCACGCGCCGCCGCGCGCCGCGAAGTGGAAGCCGCCGCTGCGCGCCGCGACCCAGATCTCGCGATTGGGAAGGTGCCGGTTGACGACGAGCTTGCCGCCACCGCCGCAATCGATCTCGAGGATTCCGTCGTGCAGCGTCCAGTCGAGATCGGCGTCGGAATCCGCGAGCGCCGCATCGAGGGCCCGGCCGATCGCGGCGAGCGCGGCGTCCGCGGCGGTCATGAATTCGCTGTCGGTCGTCATCGCAAAGCGGTGCGGCGCGCATGCTAGGATGCCACGCAATGTTACGTGATTTCCTCGCGGGCGATCGTCGCGCCCGCGTCCGGGTTCTCGGCACGGCGCTGCTCGTCGCGGTCCTCGCCGCGTGCGCCGCCGGGTGCGGCATCAAGGGACCGTTGCGGCTTCCGCCGCCCCCTCCGCCGCCGGCCGCACCCGCCACGCCGGACGCGGCGCCGGCCGCGCCGTCGGAGCCCGACCCCGTCGCGCCGCGCAGGCAATGAGCGCGTTCGCGCTGCGCGACGGCGAGCTCTGCGCCGAAGGCGTGCCGCTCCAAACCGTCGCGGAGCGCTTCGGCACGCCGTGCTTCGTCTATTCGCGGGCGGCGGTCGAGGGCAGCTTCCGCGAGTTCGACACCGCCTTCGCCGCGGTGCCCCACCTCGTCTGCTACGCCGTCAAGGCGAACTCGTCGCTCGCGGTGCTCGACCTCCTCGCGCGCGCCGGCAGCGGCTTCGACATCGTCTCGGGCGGCGAGCTCGCGCGCGTCGTCGCCGCAGGCGGCAATCCGGCCAAGGTCGTCTTCTCCGGCGTCGGCAAGACCGCCGACGAGATGGCCGCCGCGCTCGGCGCGGGAATCCACTGCTTCAACGTCGAATCGGCCGCCGAGCTCGAGCTCCTGAACGCCGTCGCGGGGCGCGCGGGCCGCGTCGCGCCCGTGTCCTTCCGCGTCAATCCGGACGTCGATCCGCGGACGCATCCGTACATCTCGACCGGCCTCCGCGAGAGCAAGTTCGGCGTCGCCTGGACCGACGCGCCGGCGCTCTACCGGCGCGCGGCGGCGCTGCCCCACGTCGAGGTGCGCGGCATCGATTGCCACATCGGGTCGCAGATCACCGATCTCGAGGTCTGCGTCGAGGCGGCCGGGAAGCTCTTCGCGCTCGCCGACCGGATCGAGGCCGACGGCATCCCGCTCGCGCACGTCGACGTGGGCGGCGGGCTCGGCATCCGCTATCGGAGCGACGAGACGATCGACATTCGCGCCTACGGCGCCGCGATGCAGCGCGCGCGGGGCGACCGCCGCCAGCGCCTGCTGCTCGAGCCGGGCCGCTATCTCGTCGGCAACGCCGGCGTCCTGCTCACCCGCGTCCTCTACCTCAAGCCGGGGGGCGGGCGCGACTTCGCGATCGTCGACGCGGCGATGAACGACCTGATCCGGCCGGCGCTCTACGACGCGTGGCACGACGTGGAGCCGGTGCGCCCGCGCGCCGGCGCCGCGCGGCGGTGGCAGATCGTCGGCCCCGTCTGCGAGAGCGCGGACTTCCTCGCGCACGACCGCGATCTCGCGCTGGCCGAAGGCGACCTCCTCGCGGTGCGGCAGGCGGGGGCCTACGGCTTCGTGATGAGCTCCAACTACAACACGCGTCCGCGCGCCGCCGAGGTGGTCGTCGACGGGATGCACGCGCATCTCGCCCGCTCGCGCGAGACGATCGGCGAGCTCTTCGCGCGCGAATCGCGGCTGCCGTAGCGCGTCACATCCGCGCGCATTGCGCGATCGCGCGGTGCTCGAACGCGCGGCTTTCGACCCCGAAATTCGGTGTGCGAAATCGCAACAATCGCACATGCAAGGCCCGGAATCGGCGGACAAATCTTGCAATCCGGAAAAATGTGGCTAGAATTCAGGCAGCAGGTAGTAACGGGTTTGTCAAGAGGTCTCGGCCCGATCGGCGAAATCGAACGACGATTCCGGCACCACCTGCGAAGCTGCAGAAGCACATAACAGTCACAGCAACTCAGACAGGAGACGATGCAATGGCTGACATTATGGCGATGATGCCGGCGGCGACGCCGGCGCCCAAGAAGGCGACCAAGCGCAAGGCGAAGAAGAAGACGACCAAGAAGAAGGCTGCGAAGAAGGCGACGAAGAGGAAGGCCGCCCCGAAGCGCAAGGCCGCGAAGAAGGCGACGAAGCGCAAGTCCGCGAAGAAGGCCACGAAGAAGAAGGCCACCAAGCGCAAGTCCGCGAAGAAGGCGACCAAGAAGCGGAAGGCCGCCCCCAAGCGCAAGGCCAAGAAGGCGACCAAGAGAAAGGCCGCCAAGAAGCTGTAAGCCTTGCCGCGCGAGTCCCGCCCTCCGGGGCGCGGACGAAAAACAGGCGACGCGAATCCGCGTCGCCTGTTTTGCTTTGGGGCCCCCGCCGTCGCGGCGCGCGGATCAGCCTCCGCCCGTCGGGGGCGACTTCGTGCTGCGCGTCCCGGGCTTCTCCGCCGCCCCGCTGCCCGCCGCCCGCGCCGCGCCCTTTCCGTTCTTCCCCGATGCCTGCACGGTCGAGGGCCGCGCGTTCTTGCGTCCGGTCGACCGCTTCGCCTTGGCCGCGTTCGGCGCGAGGTCGCTCGTGATGCGGAGCGACTGGCCGGCGCTCAACGACGCGTGGGTGAGGCCGTTCCAGCGCTTCAGGTCCTGCACGCTGACGTCGTAGCGGCCCGCGATCTGCCCCAGGGTCTCGCCGCGCTTCACGCGATAGTAGAACGTGCGCCCCTGCGGCACGGTCGTGAACACCGCGCGCTCGAGGCCGTCGGCGGCGTCCGCGCCCGGATGCGCCGACGGCACGAGCAACGTGTGGCCCACCGGAACCTTCGCCCGGGCACCCAGACCGTTCACCGCGCGCAGCGCCTCGACCGGCAGTTCGAACTTCGCGGCGACCTGCGGCAGCGTCTCGCCGCTGCGCATCCGGTACGCCTGCCAGGTGACGAGCGGCTGGTCGGTGAGGTCGAGCTTCGCCGCGAAGAGCTCCGCCGTGTCGATCGG
>DASQBO010000122.1:0-4902 GCA_035635175.1 Casimicrobiaceae bacterium
AGGCGGCGCTCAAGCTCTCCGACTACGTCGTCACGGAGGCCGGCTTCGGCGCCGACCTGGGCGCGGAGAAGTTCATCGACATCAAGTGCCGGAAATCTGGGCTGCGGCCGGACGTCTGCGTGCTCGTCGCGACGATCCGCGCCCTCAAGTACCACGGCGGCATGGACCTGAGGGAGCTGACGAGGGAGAACCTCGCGGCACTGGAAAAAGGCATCCCCAACCTCGAGCGGCACGTCAACAACGTGCGCAACCACTACGGGCTGCCGTGCGTGGTCGCGATCAATCACTTTGCGTCCGACACCGACGCCGAGATCGCGCTCCTCGAGAAGAAGATCGCGCACCACGATGCGCCGGTGGTCGTGGCGAGGCACTGGGCGGACGGCGGCGCCGGTGCGGAAGCGCTCGCGCGCGCCGTCGTCGACGTGACCGAGCGCATCCCGACCGACTTCCACTTCGTCTACGAGGACGACGACACGCTGTGGGACAAGATGACGCGCATCGCGCGGATCGTCTACGGCGCGTCCGAGGTGACCGCCGACAGCAGGATTCGCGCGCAGATCAGGAAGCTCCAGGCCGACGGCTACGGCCGCTACCCGGTCTGCGTCGCGAAGACTCAGTACTCGTTCTCGACCGATCCGCTGTTGCGCGGCGCCCCGTCCGGGCACGTCGTCAACATCCGCGAGGTGCGGCTCGCCTCGGGCGCCGAGTTCGTCGTGCTGGTCTGCGGCGACGTGATGACGATGCCGGGGCTGCCGAAGGAGCCGTCGGCCGCGAAGATCGACCTGACCGACGACGGCAAGGTGGTCGGATTGTTCTAGCCGACGGGGTAGCTCGATCGGGACGAGGGCGGAGGCGGGCCGCCGGAGACGGACGAGCCCACCATTCGATTTCTTGGAATGTACCCTCGTCAATTATCTGCTTTTCCAGCGCCTCGGCGGACGCTATCGTGCGTCGACGTTCCGCTGGAGGCTGCCGGTGCACGTGCAAGTCGTATTCGAATCCGCCCATCGCGAGGCGACGAAACTCGGTGAATTCGCGGCGCGCAGGGCGCGCTTCGCCTTGCGCCGCGTGATCGGGTTGAATCCGAGGGCACGCCTCGAGCTGTCCGGCGCGAGCGGTCCGCACGGCGCCGCGGCCACGCGTTGCCACGTCAAGCTCGAAACCGACGGCGGCGGCTCGGCCGTCGCGACCGCGATGGCCGGCGATTGGCGCGTCGCAATCGAGGAGGCACTGACGCGCGCCGTGCGCCGGCTGCTGCGCCTGTGGCGCCGTGCCGTGCCGCTCCGCCGCCTGCCGCCGCCGCGGCGGGAAGGGCGCTGAGCATCGTGGTCGGCCGGTTCGCCGTCGGGTTCCGGCGGTAGCTGCGGGCGGCTCCCTCAGCGGCCCGCTCGGCCGCCGCCATCGATCCCGTTCGCCGTCTTCACGCGCGCCGATCGAGCAGCGCGGCCTCTCGCGCCCGATCGTGTCCCTGCCCCGGCGGGGCCGCCTCGCGCATACGCTTGCGCACCTGCAGGTTGAGCGCCTCCACCGCGAGCGAGAAGGCCATGGCGAAGTAGACATAGCCTCTCGGCACGTGCAGCCCGAGTCCCTCGGCGATCAGCACGACGCCGACCAGGATCAGGAACGACAGCGCGAGCATCCGGATCGTCGGGTGCCGGTCGACGAACTCGCCGATCGGCCTCGCGGCGACCATCATGACGCCGACGGCAATCACGATCGCGAGCACCATGACCGGGATGATGTCGACGACGCCGATCGCCGTGATCACCGAGTCCAGCGAGAAGACGATGTCGATGATGGCGATCTGCACCAGCACGGCCGCGAAGCTCGTGCGAAGCGACGCGTGATGCCCGTGCGGCCCGCGGTCCTCGAGCGACCCGTGGATCTCCATGACGGACTTGGCGAGCAGGAAGAGGCCGCCGCCGAGCAGGATGATGGCGCGGCCGGAGATTTCGTAGGAGGCGACGGTGAACAGGGGCGCGGTCAGCCGCATCATCCAGACGAGCGAAAGCAGCAGCGCGATGCGGGTGGCCATCGCGAGGCCGAGCCCGAGCACGCGCGCCTGCTGGCGCCGCTCGGCCGGCAGGCGGCTCACCAGGATCGAGATGAAGATGATGTTGTCGATCCCGAGAACGATCTCGAGCGCCGTGAGGCTCGCCAGTGCAATCCACGCTTCGGGCGAGGTTATCCACTCCATGGGTCTTCCCTTCGTTCGGCTCCGCGTGCCACGGTCGGCTTGGCGCTGGGGTCAGTCCGCCGCCGCGTACAGCAGCAGCGCGAGCGCAGCCCCGGCGCCGACCGGCACGCCGTAGCGCTCCGCCCTCGACGGGCGTTCTCCGGCGATCACGACGACCGGCACCGTGGTGAGCTCGAGAACCCGGCTCGCGACCGAGTATTCGAGCGCCCGGGCGATCGCGCTCTTGCGCGCGGAGCCGATCACGATGTGATCGCAGCCGAGCTTCGAGGCCGTCGCCGTGATCAGTTCGGCCCTCGGGCCGACTTTCGTGTGCACCGAGTACGTCAATCCGGCGTCGTCGAGCATGCGGCGGGTCCGCAGCAGCGCCCGTTCGGACGCACCGCGATAGAAGCTCTGGCGATCCGGCCCGCCCAGGAACTGCGCGACGTGCCGGCGCAGCGGTACCTGCACGTGCAGGACGTGGACGTCGAGCGGTCCCGCCGTCCTGAACGCGTCGACGACGTGTCGCGTCGCATAGCGCGAGGCACGGGACCCATCGACGGCGAGCAGGACTCTTCGCATCGTGACGCGCGGCGGACGATCGGGGGCATCGCTTTCGATCGCCGAGTGTGACATGGTCGCGGGTTGTGGCAAAATCGAATGTTCCTGAGAGACATTTCGATTTTTTCGATTGATGAGCGCGCTCAACTACAAGCATCTCCACTACTTCTGGGTCGTCGCCAAGGCCGGGGGCGTCGCCCGGGCCGCCGAACGGCTGCACCTGACGCCGCAGTCGATCAGCAGCCAGCTGAAGGCGCTCGAGGAAAGCCTGGGCGGAGATCTGTTCCGGCGCGTCGGGCGCAGGCTCGAGCTGACCGATGCGGGGCGCGTGGCGCTCGCCTGTGCGGACGAGATCTTTCCCCGCGGCGAGCAGCTGCGGGACATGCTCAGGGACCGGCGCGGCGCGATGCCGGAGGTGCTGCACGTCGGCATCGCCGACGTCGTGCCGAAGTCGATCGCCTTCCGCCTGCTCGAGCCGGTGCTGCGGCTGCCGGAGCCGATGCGCATCGCCTGCCGCGAATGGAGACTCCGGGACCTGCTCGCGGAGCTCGCCGTCCGCCGCCTCGACGTGGTCATTGCCGATGCGCCGATGCCTGCTGCGCTCGACGTGCGCGCGTTCAGCCATTACCTCGGAACGTGCGGGATTGCCTTCTTCGCCGCACCCGCGCTCGCGGGTCGACTCGGCAACCGCTTTCCGCGGTCCCTCGACGACGCGCCGATGCTTCTGCCCGGGCAGGACGCCGCGGTGCGGCCGAAGCTCATCCAGTGGTTCGCCACGCAAGGCATTCGACCGCGCGTCGTGGGCGAGTTCGACGACCGGGCGCTGATGCAGGACTTCGGCCAGGCGGGCAGCGGCGTGTTTCCCGCGCCGGCGCCGCTGCGCGACGAGCTCGGCCAGCGTTACGGCATCAAGGTGCTCGGCGAGACCGACGAGGTCGTCGAGGAGTTCTACGCGATCTCGGTCGAGCGCCGACCCACGGCGCGGGCGGTGCTCGCGATCAGCGATGCGGCCCGGAAGGGCGTGTTCGGACCGACGGCGGGTGCGGCGCCGCGGCGGCGAGCGAAGCGGAAGGCCCGGTCGCACGCGTAGCGGAACGCCGCCCCCGCGGGCGCAACGGGACCGTCATTTGCGGCCGACGAGAAGCGTCATGACGGCGCCGAAGGCCGCCGCGCCTGCGAGGAACACTATCCCGAAGTCCCATCCGCCGGACGGGTCACCCGCAGCGCGGCCACGGTCGAGCACCCAGCCGACCAGCGGCTGCAGGATGCCCGTGCCGAGGAAGATGCCGAGGTTGACCACCGAAGTCGCGATTCCCGAGTGCTCGGGGCGATTCACCTCCTTCGCGACGGTCCACGTGAGCGTGAAGCCGGGGATCAGCAGGCCCATCAGGAGGAACCATGCCAGCGTCGCCGCGAGCGGCCATTGCGCGTGGAGCACCCACGGCAGCCAGGTGAGCGCGTACGCGAACGCGCAAACGCGCATCACGCCGCGCCGGCTTCCCAGCCGGTCCGACACGAGGCCCACGATGACCGCGCCGAAGGCGACGCCGAGCAGGAGCGCGCTCGCGTGCTGCGCCGCGGCGACGCGCGAGTGGCCGTGCGAGTCGACGAGATAGGGGACGGCCCAGAGTCCCGCAAACGCGAGATAGCTGCCGCCGATCCCGGCGTTGACGAAGAAGCAGGGCCACGTCGCGGGATTCGCGAGCACCCTCCCGAGCGCCTGCACCCAGTGCGTGGCCGGCGATTCCGCTGCGGGCGGATTGACCGGCGCAAATCCGGCCTGTTCGGGTCGGTCGCGCACGACGAACCATGTCGCGACTCCGATGCCGATCGACAGCGCCGCGAGCGCGACGAAGACGGCGCGCCACGACATCTGCGTGACGAGCCACGCGAGCGGCGCGCCGGCGATCACCGCGCCCAGGTTGCCGGCGAGCATCGTCAGGCCGTTCAGCGTCGCGAAGCGATTGGCGGGAAACCACACCGCGCTCACCTTCAGAATCGCGATGAAGGCCACGGACACCCCCACGCCGACGAGCGTGCGACCCGCCGCGGCGACTTCCCAGGTGGGCGCAAGCGCGAAGGCGAGCGAGCCGAGACCCGCGACCAGCGAGCCCGCGGCCAGGATCCGCCGCGGACCCAGCGTGTCGGCAAGCACGCCGACCGGG
>DASQBO010000123.1:0-1942 GCA_035635175.1 Casimicrobiaceae bacterium
CCGTCAGCTGCTCGACGGTGCCGTCGGCGGCGTTGTGCTGCGCGCGGTGGCCGACGTAGGCGACGGGCATCGTCGCCGCGACGTACTCGCGGTCGAACACGGCGCGGATCTCGGCCGCCGTCAGCTCCTTGCCGGTCGCATCGGCGATCTTCTGGATGACCTGGCTGAACTCGATCTGCAGAAGCCGCGGCAGCGAAAGACCGTAGTCGCGCTCGAGCAGGTACGCGACGCCACCCTTGCCCGACTGGCTGTTCACGCGGATCACCGCGTCGTACGTGCGGCCGACGTCGGCCGGATCGATCGGCAGGTACGGGACGTCCCACAGCGGGTTGCCCCGCGCCAACGCCGCTGCGCGCTCCGCGAGCCCCTTCTTGATCGCGTCCTGGTGCGACCCCGAGAACGCGGTGAAGACGAGGTCGCCGCCGTAGGGATGGCGCGGGTGGATCGGCAGCTGGTTGCAGTATTCGACGGTGCGGATGACCTCGTTGATGTCCGAGAAGTCGATCCCCGGGTCGACGCCCTGGGTGAACAGGTTGAGGCCGAGCGTCACGAGGCAGACGTTGCCCGTGCGCTCGCCGTTGCCGAAGAGGCACCCTTCGATCCGCTGCGCGCCGGCGAGGAGCGCGAGCTCGGCCGCGGCGACGCCGCAGCCGCGGTCGTTGTGCGGATGCACCGACAGCACGATCGAGTCGCGCCGCGCGAGCCGCCGCGACATCCACTCGATCTGGTCGGCGTAGACGTTCGGCGTCGCCATCTCGACCGTCGCGGGGAGGTTGACGATCACCTTCCGCGCGGGCGTCGGCTGCCAGACGTCGTTGACGGCGTCGCAGACCTCGGCGGCGAAGTCGAGCTCGGTGCCGGTGAAGCTCTCGGGCGAGTACTGGAAGACCCAATCGGTCTCCGGCCGCGCGGCCGCGCACTCGCGGATCAGCTTCGCGCCGGACACGGCGATGTCGCGGATGCCGGTGCGATCGAGCCCGAACACCACGCGCCGCTGCGTCACCGAGGTCGAGTTGTAGAGGTGGACGATCACGCGCCTGAAGCCCGCGAGCGCGTCGAAGGTGCGCCGGATGATCGGCTCGCGCGACTGCGTGAGCACCTGGACGGTCACGTCGTCCGGAATCAGGTTCTCGCCGATCAGCTGCCGCGCGAAATCGAAGTCCGTCTGCGACGCCGCCGGAAAGCCGATCTCGATCTCCTTGTAGCCCATCTTCACGAGCAGCTTGAACATCCGGAGCTTGCGCTCGGCGTCCATCGGCTCGATCAGCGCCTGGTTGCCGTCGCGCAGGTCGACGCTGCACCAGACGGGCGCTGCGGCGATCGTGCGGGAGGGCCACTGCCGGTCGGGCAACGCCACCGGGGCGAAGGGCCGGTACTTGCGGGACGGATCGATGGTCATGGGTTGCTTTCCAAAGCGCGTTCGCGTGATGATGCGGAACCGCCCCCCGGCTCTTCCGGCGGGCGCTCGATTTGCTGCTCGAATTGAGGGGTGTGGGTTATCTGCGCGCGAGGCGCAGCAGCAGCAGCAGGCCGCCCGTGAGGGAGGTCGGCGCGGGAAGCGCGAGACGGCCGGCGGTGAGGAAGCTGCTCATTGCAGCGGACTATAACCGGAGTTCCGCCGCAAAAGCAAGGGGTTGCGGCGAGCCTCGTCGAGCCGCGTCAAGAGGCGGGCGAGACCGGCGGCGGGCGGCGGCGGATCTTCGACCAGATGAGCCCGACGTAGCCGGAGATCGCGTAGGCGACGAAACCCGCGAAGAGCACGAGCGGCGGCTGGTAGGAGAGCAGCGCGAGCGCGAGCACGAGCGCGAGGATCGCGAGGAACGGCACGCTCTTCTTCAGGTTGATCGACTTGAAGCTGTAGTACGGGACGTTGCTCACCATCGTGAGGCCGGCGAAGACCGTCACCGCCCACACCCATCCCTTGAGCCCCGCCGGGTCGACG
>DASQBO010000124.1:0-3644 GCA_035635175.1 Casimicrobiaceae bacterium
CACGTTGATCGCGCCGTCCTTGGCTTTGCACAGCTCCTCGGTCACGCGCAGCAGGTTGCTCGAGTACAGCGTCGACGATTGCTTGGCGAGGCGGCTCGCGAGATCGGTGTAGCCGATGATCGTGACCCCGTGCTTCACCACGGCCTTGCCCGGCTCGGTCAGCTCGCAGTTGCCACCCTGCTCGGCCGCCATGTCGACGATGACGCTGCCCGGCCGCATGCTCTTCACCATGTCGGCGGTGATGAGCCGCGGCGCGGGCTTGCCGGGGATCAGCGCCGTGGTGATGATGATGTCCACCTCGCTCGCCTGCTTTGCGTACATCGCGCGCTGGGCCTGCTGGAAGCCCTCGCTCATCACCTTCGCGTACCCGCCGCCGCCGGAGCCTTCCTCCTCGTAGTCGACCTTGACGAACTCGCCGCCGAGCGACACCACCTGATCCGCAACTTCGGCGCGCGTGTCGTTCGCGCGCACGATGGCGCCGAGGTTGGCCGCGGTGCCGATCGCAGCGAGCCCCGCGACGCCGGCGCCGGCGATGAAGACCTTGGCCGGCGGAATCTTGCCCGCGGCCGTGACCTGGCCGTTGAAGAAGCGGCCGAACGCATTGGCCGCCTCGATCACCGCGCGGTAGCCGCTGATGCCGGCCATCGACGTCAGCGCGTCCATCTTCTGCGCGCGCGAGAGCTGGCGCGGCAGCGAATCGATCGCGAGCACGGTGGCCTTCCTCGCCGCCAGCTGCTTCATCAGCTCCGGATTCTGCGCCGGCCAGACGAAACCGATGAGCGTGCCGCCTTCGCGCATCATGCCCACTTCGTCGGGGGTCGGGGGACGCACCTTGAAGACGACGTCGGACTTCGCCCACAGCTCGGCGGCCGTGCCCACGACCTCGGCACCCGCGGCACGGTACTCGTCGTCCGGGAAGTTTGCCGCGTCGCCCGCGCCGGTCTCGACGGCGACCCTGAACCCGAGCTTGATCAGCTTCTGGACGACGTCGGGAACCGTCGCGACGCGCTTCTCCCCCGGAAAGGTCTCCCGCGGAACCCCGATCAGCAATGGCATTCGCTGCTCCCCCGAAACGGAATCGCTCGGCCGGCCGCGCCGCGGCCGACCCTGTCGAACGGATTCGACGGCCCCGCAGCCGCCGCCCGCATCGCGCCCGCGCGCGGCGTAGACGCGCATCGCGCCGGACGCGTTTCGCGTGAAATGCGGATCAGCATGGAGGTCCCCGAGTGGCACCGGGCGGCGATCGCCGCGCCGGCGTTGGCGCAGGCGTAATCCTGCCACAAACGGCCACGCGGCGCGCGTGTAACGCCGTCGGTGGCAGGCGCGCGGAAGGCAAATCGATTCGCATAGAATGAACGACCTGCAATTGCTGCCCGCGCGGGCGCTGCCTTCGAATGGATGCGACTTCCGGCGACTCCGTGCGCGCGACCGGGCCCCCGACGGACGCCGTCGGACGCGGGCTCGCCGAGGCGCACGCCGCGTGGCGGCAGGGCGATCGTCCGCGCGCGTTCGCGCTCCTGACCGCGCTCGCGGCGAGCGCGCCCGCGGATCCGTCCGTCGCCGCGCGCCTCGGCGCATACGCGCTCGAAGCAGGGCGCGACGCCGAGGCGCTCCGCTGGCTCGAGGGCGCCGTGGCGCTCGCCCCGCGCGACGCCGCCGGCTGGACCAATCTCGGCACCGCGCGGCTGCGGCTCGCACGCATCGACGGCGCGGTCGCCGCGTACCGGGAAGCGCTGGCGCTCGATCCTTCGTCGCTCGCCGCGCACGTCAATCTCGCCAACGCGCTCGAGCACGGCGGGGACGTCGACGGCGCCGTCGCCGCGCTCGAGGCGGCGCGCGCGCTCGATCCCGACGCGCACGAAGCTCTCAACAATCTCGGCAATCTCTACAAGGCGCAGGGGCGTGCCGAAGACGCGTTCGCCGCCTACGACGCCGCACGGCGCGCCGCGCCGGTCTTCCGGCCCGCGTTCTCGAATCTCCTTGCGGCGACCAAGCTCTCGCTCCGCTACTCCCCGGACGAGATCTACGCGCTCCATCGCGCGTTCGCAGCGCGTTTCGAGTGGGGTTGGCAGGCGGCGTACGTGCCCGCCACGAACCGGCCGGATCCGGAGCGCCGCCTGCGCGTCGGCTACGTCTCGCCCGACTGCCACACGGCGCTGCCGGCCTTCGTCGAGCCGGTCCTTCGCGCGCACGATCGCGCACGGTTCGACGTGTACGCCTATTTCAACAATCCGCAGCCGGCATCCGCGCTCGAGCGTCTCGGCCCGGTCACGGCGCGAGTGATGAAGGGCGCCCCGGACGCGGCCGTCGCGCAATGGATCCGCGACGACGCGATCGACGTCCTCGTCGACATCGCGGGGCACACCGGGCACAACCGGCTCGGCGTGTTCGGGCGCAAGCCCGCGCCGGTCCAGCTCACGTGGCTCGATTACCTCGACACGACGGGGCTCGACTCGATCGACTACCGGATCACCGACGCGGTCATGGATCCTCCCGGCGCCGCCGACGAGCGCGCGAGCGAAGCGCTGCTCCGCGTCGCACCCGCGCAGTGGTGCTGGAATCCTCCCGCCGCAGCCGCGCCTCCCGGGCCGCTGCCGATGCTCGCGGCCGGCCGCCCGACCCTCGGCTCGTTCAACAACGGCGCGAAGCTCACCGACGCGACGCTTGAGCTCTGGGCCCGCGTGCTCGACGCGGTGCCCTCGGCGCGCCTCGTCGTCGTCGGCGTGCCCGCGGGACGCGCGCAGGCGCGCCTCCACGCCGCGCTCGGCGGCGCGCCGCGCGTGCGCGCGCTGGCTCAGATCGCCCCCGACGCGTTCCGGCGCGAGGTCGGCGGCATCGATCTCGCGCTCGATCCGCGGCCGTTCTCGGGCGCGACGACGACGCTCGAGATGCTGTGGCAGGGCGTGCCGGTCGTGACCTGGCCGGGCGCGACGCCCGCCTCGCGGTCCAGCGCGAGCCTTCTGTCGGCGCTGGACCTTCGCCACTGGATCGCCCGCGACGGCGAGGACTACGTCGACATCGTCCGCCGCGCGCTCGCCGATCCCGGGGCGCTGGCCGCGCTGCGGGCCGCGCTGCCGCGCCGCCTCCGCGCGAGCGCGCTCTGCGACGCGCCCGCGTTCACGCGCGGGCTCGAGCAAGCGCTCCGCGGGGCGTGGCGCACGTGGTGCGACCGGAAGCGTGCGCCGGCAATCCCGCCGGCGCGCCCGCGGCCCGCCACGCTCGCTGCGCTGCGCACGATCGACGCCGACGCGCGCCTCGCGCGGATCGAGACGGCGCTCGACGCAGGCGAGATCGACGCCGCGGTCGCGCTGGGCCGGGCGCTGACCGACGAGATCCCCGCGTGGCAGGCGGCGCACCGCGCCTACCTGCGGGCACTCCTCGCGTGGTCGCGCACGCAGCGGGATGCGGTCGCGCGCGCGTTCCCGCCGCCGCCGCCGGCGTCCGGTCGACCGCGCGTCAGCGTCGTCGTCTGCTCGATCGACCCGCGCAAGTTCGACGCGGTCGCCGCGAGCTACCGGCAGCGCTTCGCGGGCCACGCGCTCGAGATCATCGGCGTCCACGATGCGCGCTCGCTCGCGGAGGGCTACAACCGGGGCGCCAGCAAGGCGAACGGCGACGTCCTCGTCTTCTCGCACGACGACATC
>DASQBO010000125.1:0-5666 GCA_035635175.1 Casimicrobiaceae bacterium
CGGCAGCCAATGCCGTCCAATCCGGCAGCAACGGCGTCGTCGCGATCAGCACGCCGCCGTCGTAGACCTCGAACCGGTCAGTGGCGACGAACAGGTCGGTGATGATGAATCGGCAGGTCGACGGACATGTCAGCGTCCAGACGTTCGTCGTATCCGGCGCCGTAAAGAAGTCGCCGGTGGCCATCGGCTGGTCCAGCACGATCCACGGTCCGCCCAACGCCAGAGGCGTCGCGGTCGCCGCCGGAAGGGCGCCGAGCACGGCGCCGACGGCCAAGGCGGTTGCGCCAAGCCATCGTTTGAGTTGTGTCATAACAGGCTCCTTGGAGATTCCCTTGCCCCATTTTGCTCTGTTTACGCGGGGTGTACCCCGCACAGGACATGCAAGCAATGAACGCGCCTGTCATGCTATTGGCATAGCAATCAAGCGCTTACGTAGCTTCTCATTAGTTCGAGGCGGGGCATCTGTCAAGGTTCCCGACGGTGGCGCCGGGCCGACAGGCGGCGCTCAGCCGGGATGCAGCCCCGATCCGCACTTCCAGCACAGGTCGAAGGACGCCGGCGATTCCTCGCCGCAGGCGCTGCAGCGGCGGACGCCCGACTGCTGCGCGTCGTCCTCGATCCGGGAGAGCAGCAGCAGCGCTCGCTCCCGATCCTGCTCGCGTTCGAGCCACACCTGGGGCTGCCCCACCTCGGGCGGAATCTCGCCGACGATGCTGGACGCGTGCTCGTTGAACACGTGCGCCCGGATGCCGGCCTGCTTGAGCCGGTCGGCGAGCAGGTAGGCGTCGAAGCGGTTGCGGGCCGTGTAGAACCGGATCACCCGGCCACTCTATCCCGTTCCAGGCGCCGGCCGCCACGCGTGCAGCGCATCGACCAGCCGGCGCAGCAGGCCGCCGAGCGGAGCCGCCCGAGGGCCGTCCCAGAGGTACGGCGGCGTCTCGTCCATGTAGCACGCCTGCGCGACCTCGAGCTGGAGCGCGTGGACGCCGGCCGCGGGACGACCGTAATGGCGAGTGACGTAGCCGCCCTTGAAGCGGCCGTTGAGCACGTGCGTGAACCTCGTGGCCGCGGCGATGGCGTGGGTCGCGGCCGCCTCGGCCGTGGCGTCGCAGCTCGCGCCGTTCGCGGTGCCGAGGTTCAGGTCCGGCAAGCGGCCCGGGAAGAAGCGCGGGACTTCGGAGCGGATCGAGTGCCCGTCGAGCACCAGCGCGTAGCCGTGCCGTTTGCGCACGCGCTCGATCTCCGCGGCGAGTGTCTCGTGATACGGATCGAAGAACTCCGAGCGCCGCGCGGCGATTTCCGCCGCCTCCGGGGCCTTGCCCGGCCGCCAGATCGGCGCGTTGGCGAACGTCCGGGTCGGGCAGAGCTCGGTCACGTCGGCCCCTGGGTACAGCGACGCTCCGGTCGGGTCCCGATTGAGATCGACGACATAGCGCGAATGCGTGGCGACGACGAGCGTCGCGCCGGCCGCGCGCGCGAACGCGTAGAGCCGGTCGACGTGCCAGTCCGTGTCGGGCAGCGACGCCGCCTCCGGCGTGAGGCGCGGCGCCAGCGCGTCCGGCACGTGTATACCGGCATGCGGGACGTCGATCACGAGCGGCGAGTCGCCGCGCGCGAGCTCGTACAGGGTCATCGCATCTCCCATCGGACGACGGCGCCAGCGCGGACGACGCCGGCGCACGGATTGCCGCCGATCGCGTAGGCGAGCTCCGCGGGCTCGGCGACGTTCCACAGCGCGAGATCGGCACGCTGACCCGGCGCGAGCGTGCCGCGATCGACAAGGCCGAGCGCGCGCGCGGCGTGCTTCGTCGCGCCCGCCAGCGCCTCGGCCGGCGTGAGGCGGAACAGGATGCACGCGAAGTTGAGCATCAGCACGAGCGAGGTCACCGGCGACGTCCCGGGGTTGCAGTCGGTGGCGATCGCCATCGGCACGCCGTGGGCGCGGAGCGCGGCCACCGGCGGCGGGCGCGCCTCGCGCAGTGCGTAGAAGGCGCCGGGCAGGAGGACCGCCACGGTGCCGGCGCGCGCCAGCGCCGCGACGCCGTCCTCGCTCGCGTATTCGAGATGATCGGCGGACAGCGCACCGAACTCCGCGGCGAGCGCGGCGCCGCCCGAGTCCGCGAGCTGGTCGGCGTGCAGCTTCACGGGCAAGCCGTGCTCGCGCGCCGCGGCGAACACGCGCCGCGTCTCCTCCGGCGTGAAGCCGATCGTCTCGCAGAACGCGTCGACCGCGTCGGCGAGGCCCGCGCCCGCGACGGCAGGAATCGTCTCGCGGCAGACGAGATCGACGTAGTCGTCGCGACGGCTCGCGAACTCCGGCGGCAGCGCGTGCGCCGCGAGGAGCGTCGTCCGCACGTCGACGCCGACATCGGCGGCAACGATGCGCGCCGCCTCGAGCATCCGGCGTTCGGTGACCGTGTCGAGGCCGTATCCCGACTTGATCTCCACCGTCGTCACACCTTCGGCCGCGAGCGCCGCGAGGCGCGGCCGGCTCTGCGCGACGAGCGCCTGGGTCGACGCTGCGCGCGTGGCGCGCACCGTCGCCGCGATGCCGCCGCCCGCGCGCGCGATGTCGGCGTACGTGGCCCCTTCGAGGCGCCGCTCGAATTCGTGCGCCCGGTTGCCGGCGTAGACGAGGTGCGTGTGGCAATCGACGAGGCCCGGCGTGACCCAGCGGCCACCCGCGTCGAGCGTGGTTGCGCCGCGGGCGGACGCGGGGAGGTCACGCGCCGCGCCGACCCAGGCGATCCGCTCGCCGGCGATCGCGAGGGCGCCGTCGCGGATGGAGCCGTACGGTTCCGCTCCCGTCATGGTCGCCAACTGCGCGTTCGCGACGACGAGGTCGTAGCGCACGGCGCCCATCCCGCTCACAGCCCTGCGATCGCGGCGCCGTATCGGCGCAGCGCGCGGTCCTCGCCCGGATGCCGGCCGTCGCGGACGACCCAGCGCCCGCCGACCATCACGTCGCGGACCGGGCGCCGACAGGGCCCGAAGATCGCGGCATCGAGCAGAGCGTCGCGCGGCACGCCGGAGAGCGCCGCGTCTTCGGCGTCGAGCACGACGAGATCGGCGCGCATCCCCGCGGCGATCGCGCCCGTCGGACGGGCGAGCGCGCGGCCGCCGCCGCGCGCGGCGCGCGCGTACAGCGCAGTCCCCACGGGCTCTTCCGCCGTGGCGAGGACGTTGCGCGACTGCAGCGCGAGCCGCTGCGACCACTCGAGCTGGCGCAGCTCGACGAACGGATCCACGATCGTGTTGGAGTCGCTGCCGACGCCGAAGGCGCCGCCTGCGTCGAGAAACGCGCGCGCCGGAAACGTCCCGTCGCCCAGGTCCGCCTCGGTCGTCGGCGCGAGCCCCGCGGTCGCGCCGCTCGCGGCGAGCCGCCGCGCCTCGTCGGGCGTCACGTGGGTCGCGTGCACGACGCACCAGCGCGCGTCGACGGCAGCGTGATCGAGCAGCCACTCGATCGGACGCGCGCCCGACCACGCGAGGCATTCGGCGACCTCGCGCGCCTGCTCCGCCGCGTGGATGTGGATCGGCGCGCCGGCCGCCGCAAGCGCCGCGACGGCCGCAAGCTCGTCCGGCGTCACCGCGCGCAGGCTGTGCGGCGCAACGCCGAGCACGACGCCACGCGCCTTCACGTCGTCCGCGAGCGACGCTATCAGCTGCGCGAAGGAATCGACCGTGTGCACGAAGCGGTGCTGGCCGGGGGCCGGCGCGGCACCCCCGAAGCCCGCGTGCGCGTAGAAGACCGGCAGGAGCGTGAGAGCGATCCCCGCCTCCGCGGCCGCGGCGACGACGCGGTGCGCGAGCTCCGCGGGATCGGCGTACGGCGCGCCCTGCGGATCGCGATGCACGTAATGGAATTCGGCGACCGCCGTGTACCCCGCCTTCGCCATCTCGACGAACGCCTGCGTCGCGATCGCCTCGAACGCGTCGGCGTCGATGCGCGCGAGCATCCCGTACATGGCCTGCCGCCAGGTCCAGAAGCTGTCGCCGCCGGCGTTCGCGCGTCCCGTGCGTCCCGCGAGCGCGCGCTGGAACGCGTGGGAGTGCAGGTTCGGCATCCCCGGAACGAGCGGACCCGCCGCGCGCACTCCGCCTTCCGCGGCGGCGCGCGGGGTCACGCCGACGATCGTGCCGGCGGCGTCGATGTCGATCGCGACGTCGTCGGCCCAGCCCCCGGGAAGCAGCGCGAACGGCGCGACGAGCCTCATGCCGCGGGCTCGATGACCGCCACGAGCGCGACGGCGTCCGGCGACACCGGGTTGACGGCGATCGCCGCGGTCGAATCGTCGCCGTCGTCGAATACGACCGTATGATCTTGCGCCACCGCGAGCGGCGGATGCCCCGGCACGAGGCACTCGACCGTGCCGGCGACCGTGTGGCAGACGCGCCAGCGCGCGGGTGCGATGCGGGCGGCTTCGGCGCGAACGACCACAACATCGCCGCGCGCGCGCCCGCGCCGGACCATCAGGTTGAAATCGCGGACGGGGCCGTCGACGAGCGCGCACGACGTCGCGTCGTCCCCGCTGAACGCGTAAGGCTCGTAGGGCGCGCGCAGCTCGGTGGCGTGCGTCGCGCCGGTGAGCCGCATGCCGGCGCCCGCGAGCAGCGCGAGCGTCCGGTCGACGCCGACGAACGACGAGAACGGGCCGTCCGCCGCGACGTCGGCGATGCTCACTCGCCAGTCGAAGTCGGCGAGCGTCGCCCCGGACGGATGCGACGCGATTTCCGTCGTCTGGCCGCCGCCGTCCTTCCACGGCATGCGGACGTAATCGGCGGGCTGCAGCAGACGGTGCATGGCGGTCGCGTCGCGGGTCGCCGGCGATTGTACCCGGCAGCGCCCGCCGCCGCGCGCCTGCCGCGAGAGCGGTTAGACTGCCGGCATCGTGAGCGACCGCGCGCCCCCCGAGCCCCTGTTCGTCGATTACCTCGGCGGTCCCGACGTCGCGGCGCTCGCGCTCACCGACGACGAGATCGTCGCCGCGGTCGAGGCGAGCCTCGCCGCGCAGGGACGCGGAGAGACCGTGATCGAGCCGCGCGTCCACCTCGCGCCCGATCCGCGTTTCCGCGGCCACTTCAACGTGCTGCGCGGCTACGTCGCGCCGCTCGGGCTCGCGGGCGTCAAGGTCGTCGGCGATTTCGTCGACAACTGGCGCCACTCGCTGCCCTCCGAGCTCGGGCTGCTCACGCTGTTCGACCCGCGCACCGGCCGTCCGCTCGCGATCATCGACGCGGCCGCGCTCACCGACATGCGGACGGGAGCGGTGACCGCCGTCGGCGCGAAGCATCTCGCGCGGAAGTCGAGCCGCGTGCTCGGTCACGTCGGCGCGCGCGGCACGGCATATTGGAACGTGCGGCTGCTCGCGCGGCTCTTCGCCTTCGACGAGATCCGCGTGCATTCGCGGCGGCCGGAGAGCCGGATGGCTTTCGCGGAGCGCCTCGCGCGCGACCTCGGGCGCCCCGTCGTCGCGACCCCCGACTGGGAGTCGTGCGTCCGCGGCGCGGACGTCGTTGTCGAAGCCTCGCGCCTCGACGCGCCGGCGCCGCTCCTGCGCACCGAGTGGATCGCGCGCGGCGCCTTCGTCGTCCCGTACGGCACGATGAGCGCGGTCGAGCTCTCGCTGACCGACGTGATGGACAAGGTCGTCGTCGACGACTGG
>DASQBO010000126.1:0-5456 GCA_035635175.1 Casimicrobiaceae bacterium
CGTGGCAGCGGATCGAGACGCAGAACCCCGCGTTCCTGTCCCTCGTCGCCGAGCGGCTCGCCGACGCGTACCGCAGGACCGGCAACGCCGCGCAGGGACTCCGCGTGCTCCGCGCCTATCAGCAGCAGTACCCCTCGCTCGACCTCCTCAACACGGTGTTCTCGCTGACGCTCGCCGAGGACGGCCCTGCCGTCGCGAGCGAGCTCATCAAGGACGAGCTCGCGCGCAACCCGACGCTCCTCGGGCTCGACCGGCTCCTCGAGGCGCAGCTGCTCGCCGCTCCCGCCGACCGCCGCCACGATCTCGAGCTCGTGAAGCAGCTCGTCGGCCAGCACATCAAGCGTCTCGGCATGTACAAGTGCGAGCAGTGCGGATTCCGCGCGCGGCAGTATTACTGGCGCTGCCCCGGCTGCGGCAAGTGGGAGACGTATTCGCCGCGACGGACGGAGACGCCCGAGAGCTTCGCCTGAGCAGCCTTCGCAACGGGGAGACCATGACGGACAGCCTCGGCCCGCGCGTGATCGTCGCGCTCGATTTCGACCATCCGGTGCGGGCGCTCGCGCTCGCGGACCGGCTCGACCCCACCGCGTGCGCGCTCAAGGTCGGCAAGGAGCTCTTCGTCGTCGCGGGCCCCGAGCCCGTGCGCGCGCTCGTCGCGCGGGGTTTTCGCGTCTTCCTCGACCTCAAGTTCCACGACATTCCGAACACGGTGGCGCAGGCGTGCGCGGCCGCGACGCGGCTCGGCGTGTGGATGCTGAACGTGCACGCGGCGGGCGGGCGCGCGATGCTTTCCGCAGCGCGCGCGGCCGTCGACCGGGCGGCGGCAGGGGAGGGGCGCGCTGCGCCGCTGCTGATCGGCGTCACGGTGCTCACGAGCCTCGCGGACGCGGACTTGCGCGAAACCGGCGTCGCCGCGACGGCCGCGCAGCAGGCGCTCGCGCTCGCGCGTCTCGCGGCCGCGTGCGGCCTCGACGGCGTCGTCTGCTCGGCGGTCGAGGCGCCGGCGCTGCGCGCCGGGCTCGGAGCGTCGTTCAGGCTCGTGACGCCGGGCATCCGCCCCGCCGGCAGCGCGCAGGACGATCAGGCCCGCATCGTCACGCCGCCCGCCGCGCTGGCCGCGGGCGCCGACTATCTCGTCATCGGGCGGCCGATCACGCAGGCGCCCGATCCGCTCGCGGCGCTCGCCGCGATCAACGCCTCGCTGCGGGTGGCGGCATGAAGATCACCATCATCGGCACGGGTTACGTCGGGCTCGTCACCGGCACCTGCCTCGCGGAAGTCGGCAACGACGTGCTCTGCGTCGACGTCGACGCGGCGAAGATCGCGACGCTCGAGGCCGGCGGCGTCCCCATCCACGAGCCTGGGCTCGAGCCGCTCATCCGGCGCAACGCGGCCGCCGGGAGGCTTCGCTTCACGACCGATGCCGGCGCCGGCGTCGCGCACGGCACGCTGCAGTTCATCGCGGTCGGCACGCCGCCCGAGGAGGACGGCTCCGCCGACATGCAGTACGTGCTGGCCGCGGCGCGCAGCATCGGCCGCCGGATGACGGACTTCAAGGTCGTCGTCGACAAGTCGACGGTGCCGGTCGGCACGGCGGACCGCGTTCGCGCCGCGATCGGCGAGGAGCTCGCCGCCCGCGGCGTGGCCCTTCCGTTCGCGGTCGCGTCGAACCCGGAATTCCTGAAGGAAGGCGCGGCGATCGAGGACTTCATGAAGCCCGACCGCGTCGTGATCGGCGCCGACGACGAGCGCGCGATCGCCGCGCTGCGGGCGGTCTACGCGCCGTTCATGCGCAACCACGACCGCCTGCTCGTCATGGACGTCCGCTCGGCCGAGCTCACGAAGTACGCGGCGAACGCGATGCTCGCGACGCGGATCTCCTTCATGAACGAGCTCGCGAACCTCGCCGACGCGCTCGGCGCCGACGTCGAGCACGTCCGGCAAGGGATCGGGTCGGACCCGCGCATCGGCTACCACTTCCTCTATCCCGGCGTCGGCTACGGCGGCAGCTGCTTCCCGAAGGACGTGAAGGCGCTGCGGCACACGGCCGGCGAGCTCGGGCGGCCGCTCAGGATTCTCGACGCGGTCGAGGCCGTCAACGACGCCCAGAAGCTCAGGCTCGTCGAGAAGATCGTCGCGCGGCTGGGCGAGAACCTGGCCGGACGGACGTTCGCACTCTGGGGGCTCGCCTTCAAGCCCAACACCGACGACATGCGGGAGGCGCCGTCGCGCGCACTCGTCGCGGCGCTGGCGGCGCGCGGCGCGAAGGTCCGCGCGTGGGATCCGGTGGCGATCGCCGAGGCGCGCAAGGTGCTCGGGCACGAGCCCGCGCTGTCGTTCGCTGCGTCGCCCGCCGCCGCGCTCGAGGGCGCCGACGCGCTCGTCGTCGTCACCGAATGGCAGGAATTCAGGAGCCCGGATTTCCACGCGATCCGCGAAGCGCTGCGCGAGCCGCTCGTCTTCGACGGGCGCAACCTCTACGACCCCGCGACCGTCCGCGCCGCGGGCCTCGAGTACTTCGCCATCGGCCGCCGCTGATGACTCGCGCCGCCGGCGAGCCCCGGTTCTCCGAATACCGCGACCGCGCCGCGCGGGCGCGCGTGCTCGTGGTCGGCGACGTGATGCTCGACCGCTACTGGTTCGGCGACGTCGAGCGCATCTCGCCCGAAGCGCCGGTCCCCGTGGTGAAGATCGCGCGGAGCGAGGAGCGTCCGGGCGGCGCCGCCAATGTCGCGCGGAACGCGGCCGCGCTCGGCGCGCAGCTCACGCTGCTGTCGGTCACGGGCGCCGATGAGCCGGGTACGGTCCTCGAGCGGCTGCTCGCGACCGAGGGGGTGCGCACGCTCTTTCACCGCGACCGGTCGCTCGCGACAACCGTCAAGCTCAGAGTGATCGGGCGCCAGCAGCAGCTCCTGCGCATCGATTTCGACTCGGCGCCGTCGCGCGAGGTCCTCGCCGACAAGCTCGCCGACTACGAGCGGCTGCTCGGCGAGACCGACGTCGTTGTGCTCTCCGATTACGGCAAGGGCGGGCTCGCGCACATCGCGACGATGATCGGGCGCGCGAAGGCCGCCGGGCGGCCCGTGCTGGTCGACCCGAAGGGCGACGACTGGACGCGCTACCGCGGCGCCACGCTGATCACCCCCAACCGCGCCGAGTTCCGCGAGGTGGTCGGCCGCTGGCGCGACGAGCGCGAGATGGCGACGAAGGCGCACGCGCTCCTGGCCGAGCTCGACATGGGCGCGCTGCTCGTCACGCGGTCGGAGGAGGGGATGAGCCTGTACACCGCAGGCGCCGACGAGCACATTCCCGCCGTCGCGCGCGAGGTGTTCGACGTCTCCGGCGCGGGCGACACCGTGATCGCGGCGCTCGGCGTGCTGCTCGGCGCCGGCGCGCCGCTCCCCGTGGCCGTGCGCATCGCGAACCGGGCGGCCAGCGTCGTCGTCGGCAAGCTCGGGACCGCGGTCGCGCTGCCCGAGGAGCTCGAGTAGGCGCGATGACCTTCGTCCAGCTCGTACCGCTCGTCCTGGGCTTCCTGCTGCTCGCGGCGCACTTCTACCGCGGCGAGCACTTCGTCCTCCTCGCGGCATCGCTCGCCGCGGCGCTGCTCGTGGCGGTGCGGCGCCCCTGGGCGGCGCGGGCGATCCAGGCGCTGCTCGCGCTGGGCGCCGTCGAGTGGGTGCGCTCCGCGCTCGAGCTCGTGCTCGCGCGCAGCGCGCGCAACGAGCCGTACCTTCGCCTCGCGCTCATCCTGGGCGCCGTCGCGCTGTTCACCGCGCTGTCGGCCCTGCTTCCCCTGACGCGCGCGCTGCGGGCGCACTTCCGGATCGATCGGGTACGGTCGAGCGGCGGCGCGCGCGGGGCCTAGGGTCTCGGACGCCGCCGTGAAGCCGAAGACCGTCTACAGCTGCACCGAGTGCGGCGGGCAGAGCCCCAAGTGGCAGGGGCAGTGCCCGCAATGCGGGACGTGGAACACGCTCGTGGAATCGGTGGCGGCGCCCGCGCCGACGCGCTTCCAGAGCGTCGCGGGCAAGGCCGCGCCGGTGCGCCCGCTCGCGAGCGTGGAGGCGGCCGCGACACCGCGGTTTCCGACGGGCCTCTCGGAGTTCGACCGGGTGCTCGGCGGGGGCATCGTTCCGGGCGCGGTGATCCTGCTGGGCGGCGATCCCGGCATCGGCAAGTCGACGCTCCTGCTGCAGGCGATGGCCGCGATCGGCGGCACCCGTCCGGCGCTCTACGTCACGGGCGAGGAATCGGCCGAGCAGATCGCGCTCCGCGCGCAGCGTCTCGGCCTCGTCAACGCCCCCGTCTCGCTGCTGGCCGAGGTGCAGCTCGAGGCGATCGTCGCGACGATCGGCACGGCGAAGCCCGAGGTCGTCGTCATCGACTCGATCCAGACGGCGTACACCGAGGCGCTCACGTCGGCGCCGGGCAGCGTCGCGCAGGTCCGCGAGTGCGCGGCCCAGCTGACGCGCCTCGCGAAGCAGCGCGGCATCGTCGTGATCTTCGTCGGCCACGTGACCAAGGAGGGCGCGATCGCCGGACCGCGCGTCCTCGAGCACATCGTCGACACCGTCCTCTATTTCGAGGGCGACACGCACTCGAGCTTCCGGCTCGTGCGCGCGATCAAGAACCGCTACGGCGCGGCGAACGAGCTCGGTGTCTTCGCGATGACCGAGCGCGGGCTCAAGGGCGTCGCCAACCCGTCCGCGCTGTTCCTCTCGCAGCACGCGGAACCCGTGGCCGGGTCGGCGATCGTCGCGACGCTCGAGGGCTCGCGCCCGCTGCTGGTCGAGTTGCAGGCGCTCTGCGACCCCGCCCAGGGCGGGATGCCGAAGCGGCTCGCGGTCGGCCTCGACCCGCAGCGCCTCGCGCTGCTCCTCGCCGTTCTGCACCGCCACGGCGGCGCGGAGACCGGCGGCTACGACGTCTTCGTCAACGCCGTCGGCGGCGTCCGCATCGGCGAGCCGGCCGCCGACCTCGCCATCCTGCTCGCCGTGCACTCGTCGCTCACCGGCCGCCCCCTCCCGGCGAAGACGCTGATCTTCGGCGAAGTAGGCCTCGCGGGCGAGATCCGGCCGGTCCAGGGCGGGCAGGATCGGATTCGTGAGGCGGCGAAGCTCGGGTTCCGGCAATTTCTCATCCCGACTCTCAACAAACCGAAGCAAGCCATTGACAACGTGAAGATCACGACCGTCGACCGAGTCGGTCAGGCGGTCGAGTGGCTGCGCGGCTGACTCCCCTCTCGATCACGCGTTAGCGCCTTGACACGAGCGGCAACGCGAGGAAGATTCGCGTTCCCCAGGCGCCCCGGACCCGGCCGAGGCCGTGAGCGCACGGCGCATGGAACCCGTCGTTGACCAACCCCGCGGAAGGTGCCTCGCATGACGAAGCTCGAAATCAACGGAACCGAACACGACGTCGACCTGCCCGACGACACGCCGCTGCTCTGGGTC
>DASQBO010000127.1:0-13644 GCA_035635175.1 Casimicrobiaceae bacterium
GACCGAGACCTGCGCGTACGTCTGCCTCCAGCCCGACGGCGAGATCAAGTTCGACAGCGTCGGCAAGCCGGCGCCGGAGGTCGAGGTGAGGATCGGGGGGAACGGCGAGGTGCTGGTGCGCGGGCCGATGCTGCTCAAGGAATACTACAAGCGGCCGGACGCGACGGCGGAGTCGATCGACGCCGAGGGCTGGTTCCACACGGGCGATGCCGGCGTGTTCGGCGACGACGGGCAGCTCAAGATCATCGACCGGGCGAAGGACGTCGGGCGGCTCGCGAGCGGCGAGATGTTCGCGCCGAACTACATCGAGAACAAGCTCAAGTTCTTCCCGCACATCAAGGAGGCGGTCGCGTTCGGGAACGGGAAGGACCGCGTGTGCGCGTTCATCAACATCGACGTGGGCTCGGTCGGCAACTGGGCCGAGCGGCGCAACCTTCCGTACTCCGGCTACACCGACCTCGCGCAGAAGCCCGAGGTGTACGCGCTGATCCGCGAGTGCGTCGAGCAGGTGAACGCCGAGCTCGTCCACGAGGGCGAGCTCGCCGCCTCGCAGGTCCATCGGTTCCTGATCCTGCACAAGGAGCTCGATCCCGACGACGACGAGCTCACGCGGACGCGCAAGGTGCGGCGCAACTTCGTCGCCGACAAGTACGCGGCGCTGATCGAGGCGCTCTACGGCGGCCGGACCGTGCAGCACATCGAGACGCTCGTCAAGTTCGAGGACGGCAGGAGCGGCATGGTGGCCGCGGACCTGAGGATCGAGGACGCGAAGACGTTCCCGGCGGCGACGGCGAGGAAGGCGGCGTGACGACCGCGCGCGCGATCGGCGAAGTGATCCTCGCGCTCGAGCGGATCTCGCTGTCGTTCGGCGGGGTCCGCGCGCTGACCGACATCAGCTTCGACGTCCGCGAGCACGAGATTCGCGCGATCATCGGCCCGAACGGCGCCGGCAAGAGCTCGATGCTGAACGTGATCAACGGCGTCTACCATCCGCAGCAGGGCACGATCACCTTCCACGGCAAGGTGCGGCGCGACATGGACACGCACGACGCGGCCGCGTCGGGCATCGCGCGGACGTTCCAGAACATCGCGCTCTTCCGCGGGATGAGCGTGCTGGACAACATCATGACCGGCCGCAACCTCAAGATGAAGGCGACCTTCGTCGAGCAGGCGATCTGGCTCGGCCGCGCGCGGCGCGAGGAGCTCGAGCACCGCCGCAAGGTCGAGGAGGTGATCGACTTCCTCGAGATCCAGCACATCCGCCGGACCCCCGTCGGGCGGCTTCCCTACGGCCTCCAGAAGCGCGTCGAGCTCGCGCGCGCGCTCGCGGCCGAGCCGACGCTGCTGCTCCTCGACGAGCCGATGGCGGGGATGAACGTCGAGGAGAAGCAGGACATGTGCCGGTTCGTGCTCGACGTGAACGAGCAGTACGGCACGACGATCGTGCTGATCGAGCACGACATGGGCGTGGTGATGGACATCTCGGACCGCGTCGTCGTCCTCGACTACGGCAAGAAGATCGGCGACGGGGCGCCGGACGATATCCGCGCGAACCAGGCGGTGATCGACGCCTACCTCGGCGTCGCGCACTGAAGGGACGCCGGGTGTCCTTCTTCTTCGAAGTGCTGATCGGCGGCCTGCTCTCGGGCGTCATGTACTCGCTCGTCGCGCTGGGCTTCGTCCTGATCTACAAGGCATCGGGCGTGTTCAACTTCGCGCAGGGCGCCATGGTGTTCTTCGCGGCGCTCACCTACGTCGGGCTGCTCGAGCTCAAGCTGCCGGCGCTCGTGGCGCTGCCCGCGACGCTCGCCGTCATGGTCGTGCTCGCGCTCCTGATCGAGCGCGTCGTGCTGCGCCCGCTCGTGAACCAGCCGCAGATCACGCTGTTCATGGCGACGATCGGGCTTTCGTTCTTCATCGAGGGCGTGGCGCAGCTCACCTGGGGCGCGAACGTGCGCGGGCTCGAGCTCGGGCTGCAGGACGAGCCGATGCAATGGGTGTCGGACGCGACCGGGATGAACGTCTCGAAGTTCGACGTCGCGGCCGCCGGCGTCGCCGCGCTTCTCGTCACGCTCCTCGCGCTCTTCTTCAGCCGCACGCGGATCGGCCGCGCGCTGCGCGCGGTCGCCGACGACCACCAGGCGGCGCTCGCGGTCGGCATCCCGCTGCAGCACATCTGGGGGATCGTCTGGACGGCGGCCGGCTTCGTCGCCCTGGTCGCGGGCCTGCTGTGGGGCGCCCGCAACGGCGTCCAGTTCGCGCTCACCTTCGTCGCCCTCAAGGCGCTGCCGGTGCTGATCCTGGGCGGCTTCGAGTCGATCCCCGGCGCGATCGTCGGGGGGCTCATCATCGGGGCCTCCGAGAAGCTCGCCGAGGTCTATCTCGGGCCGTACGTGGGCGGCGGCATCGAGGGCTGGTTCCCGTACGTCCTCGCGCTCGTCTTCCTGCTGGTCCGGCCCGAAGGGCTCTTCGGCGAGAAGATCATCCGGCGGATCTGATCCGCGCCCCCACAGGATTCCCGTGTTCTATCGCGAAGCCGGCCAGTTCAAGACGTCCTACCAGGCGGACGCCGCGATCTTCCCGATCCGGCAGGACCGGGTCGCGCTCGCGGCGATCGCGCTCATCGCCTTCGTCGTGGTCCCGCTCGTCGCGACCCCGTACCTGTTCACCGGGATCCTGATCCCGTTCCTGATCCTCGCGCTCGCCGCGATCGGCCTCAACATCCTCACCGGCTACGCGGGCCAGCTCTCGCTCGGCACCGCGGCGTTCATGGCGGTCGGCGCGTTCGCCTCGTACAACTTCATGCTGCGGGTTCCCGGGATGCCGGTGCTGCTCGCGTTCGTCGGCGGCGGGGTCGTCGCCGCGGCCGTCGGGGTCGTGTTCGGGCTGCCGAGCCTGCGGATCCGCGGCTTTTATCTTGCGGTAGCGACGCTCGCCGCGCAGTTCTTCGTCCTCTGGTGCCTGTCCAAGGTCGGCTGGTTCTCGAACTACAGCTCGTCGGGCGTGATCACCGCGCAGCCGATCGAGATCCTGGGCTACGTGCTCAGGCCTGAGGTGTCGACGTACCTGCTCGTGCTCACGATCGTCGTGCTGATGGCGCTGGCCGCGAAGAACATGGCCCGCGGCAATCTCGGCCGCAAGTGGATGGCGGTGCGCGACATGGACGTCGCGGCCGAGGTGATCGGCATCCGGATGCTGCACACGAAGCTCTCGGCGTTCGCGATCAGCTCGTTCTACTGCGGGATCGCCGGCGCGCTCTACGCGTACGCCTACCTCGGCACGGTCGAGCCGGAGGCGTACAGCCTCGATCTGTCGTTCCGCGTGCTGTTCATGATCATCATCGGCGGGGTGGGGACGGTGCTGGGGTCGTTCCTCGGGAGCGCCTTCATCACGCTGCTCCCGATCTTTCTCGACCGACTGGTCCAGTTCCTCGACACCACGCTCGGCCTGCACATCTCGCAGAGCGCCTCGTCGAACCTCGAGCTGATCGTCTTCGGCGGGCTCATCGTCTTCTTCCTGATCGTCGAGCCGCACGGCCTTGCCCGGCTGTGGCAGATCGCGAAGGAAAAGCTGCGCTTATGGCCGTTCCCGCATTGATCTGGATCACAGAGGGCCGAAATCCCCGCTTATCCATCGGTCGGCCCCCGTTGACAGGGGTCGGGAATTCACCAATGCTGTTTCGGATTTCGCTCCGCACGAGAGGCGAATTACCTGGAGGAGAGTCATGAAGGCAATCGGCAAGGTCGTGTTGGGCCTCGCGCTCGCCGGCGTATCGTACGCCGCGGCGGCGCAGAGCGAGCAGTTCATACCGGCGCTGTCGTACCGCGTCGGCCCTTACGCGGCCGGCGGTTCCGGTTATTTCGGCGGTGCCATCGACTATTGGAACCTCGTCAACATGACGGGCGGCATCAACGGCGTGAAGCTCGTGTGGGAGGAATGCGAGACCGAGTACAACGCCTCCCGCGGCGTCGAGTGCTACGAGCGGCTGAAGAAGAAGAACGGCGGCGCGTCGACCGTCGATCCGCTGTCGACCGGCATCGCCTACGGGCTCCTCGACCGCGTGGCGCAGGACAAGATCCCGATGACGACCTTCGGCTACGGCAGCGCCAACGCCGCCGACGGCCGCGTGTTCGAGTGGGTGTTCCCGATCGGCACGACGTACTGGGACCAGGCCGCCGCGATGATCGCCTACCTGGGGCAGAAGGAGGGCGGGATCGACAAGCTCAAAGGCAAGAAGATCGTCGACCTCTATCACGACTCGGCGTACGGCAAGGAACCGCTGGTCGTGTTCGACGCGTTCGCGCAGAAGCTCGGCTTCGAGCTCACCAAGATCGCGGTCGCGCACCCGGGCAACACGCAGGAGTCGCAGTGGCTGCAGATCCGGCAGATCAAGCCCGATTACGTGATCCTGTGGGGTTGGGGCGTCATGAATCCGACGGCGCTCAAGGCGGCGGCGAAGTTCGGCTTCCCGCGCGACAAGATGCTGGGCGTCTGGTGGGCGGGCTCGGAAGAGGACGTCATTCCGGCGGGCGACGCGGCGAAGGGCTACGTCAGCGCGGCCTTCTCCGCGCCCGGGACGAGCTTCCCGGTCATGCAGGACATCAAGAACAAGGTGTACGCCGCCGGCAAGGGCAATCTCGACGATCCGACCCGGCAGGGCTCGATCTACCACACGCGCGGCGTCGTCTACGGGATCATCACCGTCGAGGCGATCCGCAAGGCGCAGGAGAAGTTCGGCAAGGGGAAGGTGATGACCGGCGAGCAGGTGCGCTGGGGCCTCGAGCACCTGAACCTGTCCGACGCGCGGATCAAGGAGCTGGGCGCCGCCGGCATGTTCCCGCCGATCAAGACGAGCTGCGCCGATCACGAAGGCTCGGGCATGGTGAAGTTCCAGCAGTGGGACGGCAAGGCCTTCAAGCCGCTGACGCCCTACATGGCCGGCGACCGCGAGATGATCCGCAAGATGGTCGAGGAAAGCGCCACCAAGTACGCCGCGGAGAAGAAGATCACGCCGCGCGATTGCAGCAAGGAATCCTGACGCTCCGCGATCCGGGCCGCGTGGCCCGGCGTTCCGTCGTCGGCGTCCCTCTCCCGCCCGCGGGAGAGGGGCGGGACGGCGGGCTGCCGACCCCAGAGCCCCGTCCCGCAGCCGACGAGGACGCCCGATGAGCACGGCCGCCGCAGCGCCCGCCGCAGCAACCGCCGCCGTCCCGGCGAAGGCGATGCTCACGGTCAACAACATCGAGGTGATCTACGACCACGTCATCCTCGTGCTCAAGGGCGTCTCGCTCGAAGTGCCGGAGGGCTCCGTCGTCGCGCTGCTCGGCGCCAACGGTGCGGGCAAGAGCACGACGCTGAAGTCGATTTCGAACTTGCTCGCTGCGGAGCGCGGCGACGTCACCAAGGGCACGATCGAGTTCCGCGGGCGGCGGGTGGACAAGCTCACGCCGAACGAGCTCGTGCGGCTGGGCGTGTGCCAGGTGATGGAGGGGCGGCACTGCTTCGCGCACCTCACCGTCGAGGAGAACCTCCTGACGGGCGCGTACACGCAGCGCGGGTCGCGCGCCGAGGTGCGCAACGACCTCGAGCGCGTCTACCACTACTTCCCGCGGCTCAAACAGCGGCGCGCGAGCCTCTCGGGGTACACGTCGGGCGGCGAGCAGCAGATGACCGCGGTCGGCCGCGCGCTGATGGCGCGTCCGACGATGATCCTGCTGGACGAGCCGTCAATGGGGCTCGCGCCGCAGATCGTCGAGGAGATCTTCGAGATCGTCCGGGACCTGAACCGGAAGGAGCGCGTGTCCTTCCTGCTCGCGGAGCAGAACACGATGGTCGCGCTCCGCTACGCGAACTACGGCTACATCCTCGAGAACGGCCGCGTCGTGATGGACGGAGAGGCGCAGGGCTTGGCGCAGAACGAGGACGTGAAGGAGTTCTACCTCGGGCTCTCGACCGCCGGGCGCAAGAGCTTCCGCGACGTGAAGCATTATCGCAGGAGAAAGCGCTGGCTCGCGTGACGTCGTCCCCGCGCACGCGGGGACCCAGCGTCTTTCGTTCCGCACGCAACGACACTGGATTCCCGTCTCCGCGGGAATGACGATTCATGATCGAACACTTCGACACGCTCGAGACGCGCGATCCGGAGATTCGCGAACGGGCGCTGCTCGCGGCGCTGCCGCGGCAGCTCGCGCACGCCAAGGCGCATGCGCCGGCGTTCGCGCGGATTCTCGCGGACGTCGACCCCGCGGCGGTGACCACGCGCGCGGCCCTCGCCAAGGTGCCCGTCACCCGCAAGTCGGAGCTCCTCGAGCTGCAGAAGGCCGCACGCCCCTTCGGCGGGTTCGCTGCATTCGCGCGGGGCGAGCCGGCGCGGATCTTCGCGTCGCCCGGCCCCCTCTACGAGCCCGAGGGGCGGGGCGCGGATCACTGGCGGCTCGCCCGCGCGCTGTTCGCGGCGGGCTTCCGCGCCGGAGACCTGATCCACAACACTTTCTCGTATCACTTCACCCCGGCGGGCTCGATGCTCGAGACCGGCGCGCACGCGCTCGGCTGCACCGTGGTCGCGGCCGGCACGGGACAGACCGAGCAGCAGGTGCGGGCGATCGCCGAGCTCGCGCCCGACGGCTACGTGGGAACGCCATCGTTCCTGAAGATCATCCTCGAGAAGGCCGACGAGCTGGGAACCCGGCTGCCGTCGCTGCGGAAAGCCCTCGTCTCGGGCGAGGCGTTTCCGCCGAGCCTGCGCGACGCACTGGCCGCGCGCGGCCTCGCCGGCTACCAGGCGTATGCGACCGCGGACCTGGGCTCCATCGCCTATGAGACCGAGGCGCGCGAAGGCCTCGTGGTGGACGAAGGCGTGCTGGTCGAGATCGTCCGGCCGGGTACCGGCGATCCGGTCGCGCCGGGCGAAGTGGGAGAGGTCGTCGTCACGACGCTTCGCAATGCGCTCTATCCGCTGATCCGCTTCGGCACCGGCGACCTCTCCGCGCTGCTCGCGGGAGCGAGTCCGTGCGGTCGCACGAACGCGCGCATCAAGGGCTGGCTCGGGCGTGCCGACCAGACGACCAAGGTGAAGGGCCTGTTCGTCCACCCGGCGCAGGTGGCGGAGATCGTGCGCCGGCATCCCGAGATCCGCCGCGCGCGGCTCGTCGTCGACAACCCCGGCGGCACCGACCGGATGACGCTCCACGCCGAGACCGCGGCCGCGGTCGCCGCCGACGCGGTCATCGGCACCATCCGGGAGGTGACGAAGCTCCGCGCCGAAGTCGCATTTCGCGCGCCGGGGGAACTGCCGAACGACGGCAAGGTCATCGACGATACGCGCCGGTACGATTGAACGGGACGCGTGCGGGAATGGGGCGAAGCCCCGGCCCGAGGGCGCCCGCGCGAGCAGGGTGAAGCCGAGGAGCGCAGGTCGCGTCTGCGGGCGCAGGCGGCGGCCGACCCCATGGCGGAACGAGGTTCGCGAACGGTGCGGAGGCCGCGCGCGGCGCCAAGAGAGGAAGGCCGGCGGTTGGTCGGGCTGGTGCGACGCGCATGGTGGAAGAAGCCGTCGATTGACCGCGGCGGCGGTTACAATCGAAGCCGGAGGCCGAACCGCCGTGACGCTTCGCCGCGAAGCCCAGCCGATGGATCCGCTCGCACCGCTCGCGCAGGACACGCTGCGCCAGATCGCCGCCTCTGGCGTCATCCGGCAGTTTCCGAAGAACGCCGTCCTGATCAACGAGGGCGAGCAGGGCGACTCGCTGTTCATCGTCCTCGCAGGGCGGGTGAAGGTCTACGCGAGCAACGCCGCGGGCAAGGAGTTCGTGATCGCGTTCCACGGCCCGGGCGAGTACGTGGGCGAGATGTCGCTCGACGGCTCGCCGCGGTCGGCGTCGGTGATGACGGTCGAGCCGACGACCTGCGCCGTCGTCTCGCGCGCGCAGTTCCGCGAGTTCATCCTCGCGCACCCCGACTTCGCGCTGCACCTGGTCGAGAAGCTGATCCAGCGCGTGCGCCACGCCACCGAAAACGTGAAGAGCCTCGCGCTCGAAGACGTCTACGGCCGGCTCGTACGGCTGCTGCTCATGCTGGCGGTCGAACGCGACGGGCGCCTGGTCGTTCCCGAGAAGCTCACCCAGCAGGACATCGCCGAGCGCGTCGGGGCGTCGCGCGACATGATCAGCCGCCTGATGAAGGACCTGGTGGGCGGCGGCTACCTCGCGGTCGAGGACCGGACGATCGCCATCCTCCGCAAGCCCCCGCCCGGCTGGTAGGCGAGGTTGGAGCCCCGGGGCGTGAATATTCGACGGCCCCGGCGCGGATTGATCGCTCCCCGGAACGCCCCCGGAAGCCTAGAGTGGCTACGTCGACGCCGCGCACGGTGCGCGGGGCCGATGGGGTCGAAAGCCGGTTCGCTCGCTGTCGGGCCGGCCCCCAGGCAAGCACCGGAGCCCTGCCGGAGCACGTATGAACAGACTGGGAAATCTGGAAGAAGGTCGCCGGCTGACGACCGGAGAAAAGGCCTTCGTCGTCATGCTGGCGGCGGGGGTGTTCGGATACTGGGCAGGGTTCAGCCTGTCCGGCGCCGCGCTGGAGCCCTTTCCGGCGACTGCAGCGGCTGCACAGCCCTCCGCGCCGACCTTGACGGTTCCGTCGTCCGTCAGCCGTCCCGCGGACGGCGCCGCGCAGAGCGGCGAACCGCGCGCGCCGATGTTCTGACGCGCGGCCGTCGACGGAAATCGGAAGCGCTTCGCCGCGCTCGCCCGGCTAGCGGTCCAGGCCGCCGAAGGCGATGTACTTCACCTCGACGAACTCGTCGATCCCGTATTTCGACCCCTCGCGGCCCAGCCCGGACTGCTTGACCCCGCCGAAGGGTGCCACCTCGGTCGTGATGAGGCCGGTGTTGACGCCGACCATCCCGTATTCGAGCTTCTCGGCGACCCGCCATATGCGACCGATGTCGCGCGCGTAGAAGTACGACGCGAGCCCGAACTCCGTGCGGTTGGCGAGCTCGACCACCTCCTCGTCCGATCCGAACCGAATCAGCGGCGCAATCGGGCCGAACGTCTCCTCGCGGAAGATCTTCATCTCGGGCGTGACGCCCGTCAGCACCGTCGGCTCGTAGAAGGTTCCGCCGAGCGCGTGGGGCCTGCCGCCGGTCGCGACCTTCGCGCCGTGCGCCGTCGCGTCGGCGACGTGCTCCTCGACCTTCGCAAGCGCCGCGCGGTCGATCAGCGGGCCCTGCGTGACGCCCGCCTCGGTGCCGTCGCCGACCTTCAGCTTGCGGACGCGCTCGGCGAGCTTGGCCGCGAAGGCGTCGTAGACCTTGTCATGGACGAAGAGCCGGTTCGCGCACACGCACGTCTGCCCCGCGTTGCGGTACTTCGAGACGATCGCACCGTCGGCGGCCGCGTCGAGGTCGGCGTCGTCGAACACGATGAACGGCGCGTTGCCGCCGAGCTCGAGCGAGAGCTTCTTGATCGTCGGCGCGACCTGCTTCATCAGGAGCCGTCCGACCTCGGTCGACCCGGTGAACGACAGCTTGCGCACCGTCTCGTTCGCGCACATCTCGCCACCGATCGCCTTCGCTTCGCCGGTCAGAACGTTGAGCACGCCCGGCGGGAAGCCCGCGCGATGCGCGAGCTCGGCCAGCACGAGCGCCGAGTACGGCGTCGCCTCGGCCGGCTTGATCACGACGGTGCAGCCCGCCGCGAGCGCCGGCGCGACCTTGCGCGTGATCATCGACGACGGGAAGTTCCACGGCGTGATCGCCGCGCACACGCCGACGGGCTGCTTGATGACGACGAGCCGGCGGTCGTTCGAGATCGTCGGGATCACGTCGCCGTAGACGCGTCGCGCCTCCTCGGCGAACCACTCGACGTACCACGCGCCGATCGTCACCTCGCCCTTCGATTCCGCGAGCGGCTTGCCCTGCTCGGTCGTGAGGATCAGCGCGAGGTCGTCGACGTTCGCGAGCATGAGCTCGAACCACTTGCGCAGGATCGCGCTGCGCTCCTTCGCAGTCCTGTCGCGCCACGCCGGCCACGCCGCGTCCGCCGCGGCGATCGCGCGCTTCGTTTCGGCCGCGCCCATGATCGGCGACGTCCCGATCAGCTTGCCGGTCGCCGGGTTGACGACCGGGTGCGTGCGACCGTCGTCGGCGTTCTGCCACTTTCCGTCGATGTAGCACTGCTGGCGCAGCAGAGAGGGGTCCTTGAGCGGGGGAAGCGAGCGTTCGAGCGTATCGGGGGCCATGGCAACTCCTGACGAATCCACGGGGCGCATCGCGCGCGCCGGTCGATTATTATATTCCGCGCGCGAAAGCCCCGGCTCCGCGAGCCGGGACGGCCGGCGGCCGTCGTGGGTCCCGGCGAAAGGGGCGTGTAAATATTGCGCGGCACGGCGGAGCAATGTGCTCTGTCGCTACCTCCTCCAAGGGGGCGCGCCGGCAAGACGGCTGGCATGGCCGTCGCTTGCGTGTCTTCAGCTCATCATGTCCGCCCCGATCGAAGACTATGCGCTGATCGGCGATTGCCACACCGCCGCGCTCGTTGCGCGCAGCGGCTCGATCGACTGGCTGTGCTGGCCCCGATTCGACTCGGATGCCTGTTTCGCAGCACTGCTCGGCACGCCGGAGCACGGGCGCTGGCTCATCGCGCCGAGAGCGCGTGCTTCGCGGGTGTCGCGACGCTATCGCGACGGCACGCTGATCCTCGAGACCGACTTCGAGACGGCGAGCGGCGCCGTGCGCGTGATCGACTTCATGCCGGTCCGCGAATCGTTCTCCGATCTCGTGCGCATCGTCGTCGGGCGCCGCGGCCGCGTTCGCATGCGCATGGAGCTCGTGTTGCGCTTCAACTTCGGCGCTTCGGTGCCGTGGGTGAGCCGCCTGCCCGACGGCGGCCTGCGCGCCATCGCGGGTCCCGACATGACGGTGTTGCGCACGACGGCACCGTTGCGGGGGGAAGGACTCAAGACCGTATCCACCTTCACCGCGGAGGAGGGAGCGTCGATTCCGTTCGTGCTCAGCTACGGCCCGTCGCACCTTCCGGTCGCGCCGCCGATCGACACGGAGAACGTGCTGCGTGCCACCGAAGACTCCTGGCGAAAGTGGGCGGAACGGTGTTCCTATGCCGGAGAGTGGTCGGACGCGGTGCGGCGCTCGCTCATCACTCTCAAGTCGCTAACGTACGCTCCGACGGGCGGCATCGTTGCCGCGCCGACGACCTCGCTGCCCGAGCGCTTGGGAGGAGTGCGGAACTGGGACTACCGCTATTGCTGGCTGCGCGACGCGACGCTCACCCTGCTTGCATTGATGAACGCCCATTACTTCGACGAGGCCGAGGCGTGGCGTCGCTGGCTGCAGCGCGCGGTGGCGGGCAGCCCGGAGCAGGCGCAGATCATGTACGGCCTCGCGGGCGAGCGGCAGCTCCACGAGCTGATCGTGGACTGGCTGCCCGGATACGGGGGGTCACGGCCCGTGCGAATCGGCAATGCCGCCGCGGTGCAGTTCCAGCTCGACGTCTACGGCGAGGTGATCGACACGCTTCACCACGCGCGTCTCGGCGGCCTCGAATCCGACGCGGCGACGTGGGCGATCCAGCGCAAGATGCTCGATCATCTGGCGACCGCGTGGGCCGAACCCGATCAGGGGCTCTGGGAGGTTCGCGGCCGGCGACGACACTTCACGTACTCGAAGGTGATGGCATGGGTTGCCGTCGACCGCGCCATTCGGAGCGTCGAGCGCTTCCATGTCGAAGGTCCGCTGCGGACGTGGCGCGGGCTGCGCCGCCGCATCCACGACGACGTTTGCCGAAACGGCTACAACACGCGCCTCGGGAGCTTCGTCCAGAGCTACGGCTCGAAGGAGCTCGACGCGAGCCTGTTGCTGATTCCGCTGACGGGGTTCCTGCCGCCGGGGGATTCGCGCGTGATCGGAACCCTCGCCGCGATCGAGCGCCATCTCACCGCCGACGGGCTCGTGCTGCGCTACCGCAGCAGCCGCGCGATCGACGGCCTGCCGCGGGGCGAAGGCTACTTTCTCGCCTGCAGCTTCTGGCTCGCCGACAACCTCATCCTCCAGGGGCGGCGGGACGAAGCGCGCGCGCTGTTCGAGCGGCTGCTCGCGCTGCGCAACGACGTCGGACTGCTCGCCGAGGAATACGACGTACGGGGACGCCGGATGCTCGGCAACTTCCCCCAGGCGTTCTCGCACGTCGGCCTCGTCAACACGGCGTTCAACCTCACCCGCCGTGCCGGTCCGATCAAGCAGCGCAGCGAAGGCGAGGCAGCACCGGCGCCGCCGTCGCGAGCGTCCTCGACACAGGGCGCGGCGACGGCGCTGAACGCCGGAAGCAAGGGGAGATCGGCCGCTCGCGATTTGCCGAGGTAGACGCCTTGCGTCAACCGGGCGGCGTGCTCATGTTCCAACGGTGCCGGCTGTGGGCCGCCGCGCGACGAGCGTGACTCCTGCGAGAACGAGCGCAGCGCCCGCGAGCTGGACCGCGCGCACCGGCTCGTCGAGAAGCAGCGCGCCGAAGAAGATCGTGAACACCGGACCGAGCGAGCCGATCTGCGACGCGGCGTTGGCTCCGATCCGCTTGATCGCCTCGGCGATCAGCCACGTCGGCAGCACGGTGGAGAACACCGCCATTGCGAGCGCAAGGACGTGGATCGAGAGCGGGACCGCGAGCGCGCGGAGCTCGCGCGTGGCCGCGAACTGGGCGAGCACGAACACCGCGGAGACGAGCATTGCCCATGCGATGAAGCGCGTGCTGCCGAGCCGCGCGATGACCGGCCCCGCGCGGACCAGGTAGACCGCGTATAGGAACGCGCTGCCGAACACGAGCGCGCCGCCCTCGAGCACGGCGCCGGCGTCCGCGGTCGCGCGCAGGTCGCTCGCGAACACGAGCGCGATCCCCGCGTAGGAGACGATCAGCGCGACGACGATCCGGCGGGTGATCCGCACGGCAAGCCAGAGCGCCGACAGGAGCACGACCATCGTCGGGTAGAGGAAGAGCACGAGCCGCTCCAGCGCGGCGGTGATGTGCTCGAGCCCCATGAAGTCGAGGAGGCTCGCGAGGTAATAGCCGACGAAGCCCAGGAGCGCGAGCTCCTTCCAGTCGCTGCGTGTGAACGGCGCCGCTGATTCCCGGCGCGATGCCCACCACGCCATTGCGGCGAAGAGCGGCGCGGAGTAGAGCATCCGGAGCGCGAGCAGCGTGACCGCGTCGACCGGGTAGGCTCCGTAGGCGAGCTTGATCAGGATCGCCTTGAACGAGAACCCGAGCACGCCGAGTACGGCGCACACGGGCCCGACCCAGCGACGGTGCGTCGCCGCCGTCACTCCCAGCGCACGAGACCGGCGTACGCGGTCGCGAGAATCGCGGCGCCGAAGGCGATGCGGTACCAGGCGAAGGGGACGAAGTCGTGGTGGCTGACGTAGCGGATCAGCCAGCGCACGCAGGCGAAGGCCGAGACGAATGCGGTGACCATGCCCACCGCCCACATCCCGAGGTCGTGCGTCGTGAGGAGATCGCGCCCTTTGTAGAGCGAGTACAGGGACGCGATGCCGAGCGTCGGGATGGCCAGGTAGAACGTGAACTCCGTGGCCACCTGGCGCGACAGGCCGAACAGCATCCCGCCGATGATGGTCGCGCC
>DASQBO010000128.1:0-8008 GCA_035635175.1 Casimicrobiaceae bacterium
CTGGGCGAGATGGGCGGCGGCGGCGAGGACGCCACGCGCGCCTTCGCCGCGCTCGCCGACTACCTGCGCGGCCACGACGTCTTCCGGCTGGAGGCGCTGCGCTTCGCGATCTGCAACCCGACGGCGAGCCTCTACAACAACCGCACGCAGCTCCACGCCGCGATCGAGTTCGCCTGCCTGGACGTCATCGGCCAGAAGCTCGGCGTGCCCGTGCACGCGCTCCTCGGCGGCAAGCTGCGCGACTCGGTCGAGTTCGCGAGCTACCTGTTCTTCCGCTACGCCGACCCGTCGACCGGGCGCGGCGAGGTGCGCACGCCGGAGCAGCTCGTCGCGCACGCCCGCGAGCTCAAGGCCCGGCACGGCTTCCGCACCCACAAGCTGAAGGGCGGCGTGTTCCCGCCCGCGCACGAGCTCGCGTGCTATCGCGCGCTCGCCGCCGCGCTCGACGGCGATCGCTTCCGCTACGACCCGAACAGCGCCCTGTCGCTGGCCGATGCCATCGAATTCGGACGGGGGATCGCGGACCTCCGCAACGACTACTACGAGGATCCGGTCTGGGGTCTGCCGCAGCTCGCGCGGTTGAAGGAGTTCGTCCCGCTGCCGATCGCGACCAACACCGTCGTCGTCAACTTCGAGCAGCTCGCGGCCAACGAGCGCCACCGCGCGGTCGACGTGGTGCTGCTCGACACGACGTTCTGGGGCGGCATCCGGCCGTGCATCAAGGCGGCCGGCGTCTGCGAGACGCTGGGCGTCGGCGTCGCGGTGCACAGCTCGGGCGAGCTCGGAATCCAGCTCGCGACGATGCTGCATCTCGGCGCCGTCGTGCCGAACCTGGGCTACGCGGCCGACGCGCATTACCATCACCTCGTCGACGACGTGATCGCCGGCGGGAAGATGGCCTACGCGAACGGCGCGATCCGCGTGCCCGACGGCAACGGCCTCGGGGTCTCGCTCGACCGCACGAAGCTCGCGCAGTACCACGAGCTCTATCGCGAGCTCGGCGGCTACCCCTACGATCGCGATCCCGGGCGGCCGGGGTGGTACCCGACGATCCCCAACCGCGACTGGGCGGATCCCGCGCAGTCGGTCGCGCCGAGACTCGCGAAAGGAGCGCGGCATGGCCGGTAGGCTCGCGGGCAAGAAGGCGCTCGTCACCGCCGCCGGCCAGGGCATCGGCCGCGCCACGGCGCTCGCGATGGCGGCCGAGGGCGCGCACGTCTACGCGACCGACGTGGACCCCAAGCTCGTCGCCGCGTACGGCGCGACGTCGAACGTGACGGCGGGGGTGCTCGACGTGATCGACGACGCGGCGATCGAGAAGACGATCCGCGAGCTGCCGCCGCTCGACATCCTGTTCAACTGCGCGGGCTTCGTCCACAACGGGACGATCCTCGATTGCGCGCCGAAGGACTGGGCCTTCAGCTTCGACCTGAACGTCCGCTCGATGTACGTGACGATCCGCTGCGCACTGCCGCGGATGCTCGAGATGGGCGGCGGCAGCATCGTCAACATGGCCTCGATCGCGTCGTCGATCAAGGGCCTCCCCAATCGCTTCGTCTACGGCGCGTCGAAGGCGGCGGTGATCGGCCTGACGAAGGCGGTCGCCGCCGACTTCGTGACCAAGGGCATCCGCTGCAACGCCATTGCGCCGGGCACCGTCGACACGCCTTCGCTGCACGGCCGGATCGCCGCGTTCGAGAATCCCGAGGAAGCCCGCAAGGCGTTCATCGCGCGCCAGCCGATGGGCCGGCTCGCGAAGGCGGAGGAGATCGCGCCGCTCGTCGTCTTCCTCGCGTCCGACGAGGCGGCGTTCATCACGGGCAACGTCTATTCCTGCGACGGCGGCATGACGATCTGAGGTCCCGATGATCGTCGCAGAACGGCGTCTCGCTTCGTTGCTGCTCGTTTCCGATCCTTGCGTACTTCCGTGTACGCTCCGGTCGGAAGCTCCGCGGCGCCTCGCCAGGCGCCGTTCTGCTCGATTCTCGGGGCCCTCGGCCCCGCTTTCCAACCAGAAGATCGAAAGAGGTACTCCATGAAGCTCGTACGCTACGGCCCCCCCGGCAAGGAGAAGCCCGGCCTCATCGACGCCGACGGCAAGCTGCGCGACCTCTCGCGCAAGGTGAAGGACATCGATGGCACGAACCTCGCGCCGGGCGAGCTCGCGAAGCTCCGGAAGCTCGATCCGAAGAAGCTGCCGCTGGTGAAGGGCCGGCCGCGGCTCGGCGCCTGCGTCGCCACGCCCTCGAAGTTCGTCGCGATCGGGCTCAACTACAGCGACCACGCGAAGGAATCCGGCAATCCGATCCCCGAGCATCCGGTCGTGTTCTTCAAGTCGCAGACCTGCATCGTCGGCCCCAACGACAACATCATGGCACCGCGCGACTCGACGCAGCTCGATTGGGAGGTCGAGCTCGGCGTCGTCATCGGCCGGACGGCGCGCTACGTCGACGCGAAGGACGCGCTCCGCTACGTCGCGGGCTACTGTGTCGTGAACGACGTCTCCGAGCGCGACTTCCAGATGAAGAAGAGCGCGACGCAGTGGAGCAAGGGCAAGGGCTGCGACACGTTCGGCCCGTTGGGGCCCTGGCTCGTCACCACCGACGAGATCAAGGATCCGCAGAACCTCGGCCTGTGGCTCGATGTCAACGGCCAGCGCCGGCAGACGGGCAACACGAAGACGATGATCTTCAGCGTCGCCGAGCTCGTGGCCGACGTCTCGAAGTACATGACGCTGCTCCCAGGCGACGTGATCACCACCGGCACGCCCCCGGGCGTCGCGCTCGGGATGAAGCCGCCGCAGTGGCTGCAGCCCGGGGACGTGGTCACGCTCGGCGTCGACGGTCTCGGCGAGCAGCGGCAGAAGGTCGTGCCGTTCAAGAAGGGGCGCTGACACGTCTGCGGGCCGCCTCGGCCCCGCGTCGCCCGCCGCCCGTTCGCGGACAAGGAGAAGCCATGGTCCTGCTCGAATTCTCGATGACTCCGCTCGACAAGGGTGCGAGCGTCGGCGCGTACGTGGCGCGCTCGCTCGACATCGTCGACAAGAGCGGCCTGCCCTACCAGCTGACGCCGATGGGCACGATCGTCGAGGGGGAGTGGCAGGAGGTGATGGCCGTGGTGACCGCGTGCTTCGACGCGATGCGCGTGGACTGCGACCGCATCAGCACGCAGGTGCGGATCGACTACCGGACCGGGCCCGCGGGCCGGCTCAAGTCCAAGGTCGAGTCCGTCCAGCGGACGCTCGGGCGCCAGCTCCGGACGTGACCGGGCGCCTGGCGGGGCTCCCGATCAGAGAAGGCCGCGGGCTGCGAGGTTCTTCATCAGCGCGCCCGCGCCCATCGTCCACGGGGCGATCCGGTCGGAGCGCTCAACGCGGTTGACGAGCGCGCCGAGCGCCGGCGCCGACACGGTCACTATGTCGCCGGCCGCGTGGGTGAAGCCCTGCCCGGGTGCGTAGCGGTCCTTCGTCGGCGCGAACATCGTGCCGAGGAACAGCACGAAGCCGTCCGGATACTGGTGATTGGGGCCGATCGCCTGCGCGACGAGGTCCTCCGGATCGCGGCTGATCATCGCCATCGAGCTCTCGCCGTCGAGCGAGAAGCCGTCGGGGCCGTCGACGCGCATCGCGAGCTTCGCCCGGCGCACCTCGTCGAGACCGAACGATCCCTCGAACAGCCGGATGAAGGGGCCGATCGCGCACGACGCGTTGTTGTCCTTCGCCTTGCCGAGGAGCAGCGCGCTGCGCCCCTCGAAGTCGCGCAGATTCACGTCGTTGCCGAGCGTCGCGCCGGCGATTCGTCCGCGGCTGTTAACGGCCAGCACGATCTCGGGCTCCGGGTTGTTCCACTCCGACTTCGGATGGATCCCGACGTCGGCGCCCGTGCCCACCGCCGACATGGGTTGCGCCTTGGTGAAGATCTCTGCATCGGGCCCTATCCCCACTTCGAGGTACTGCGACCAGACCTTCTGCACGATCAGCGCGTCCTTGAGTCGCGCCGCCTCCGGCGAGCCCGGGCGCACGCGCGAGAGGTCATCGCCGATGATCGCGACCACGGCCTTGCGCACGGCTTCCGCCTTCGCCGGATCGCCGCGCGCCTGCTCCTCGATCACGCGCTCGAGCAGGCTTGAGACGAACGTGACGCCGGCCGCCTTGATCGCCGCGAGGTCGCAGGGCGCGAGGAACCGCGGCACGCGCGTGTCGCGGCCCTCCGCCGCGGAATTGGCGAGCGCCGCCGCGGTGTCCGCGACGCGCGGCAGGGCTCCCGCCGCGCGGATCGCCGCCGCCGGGTCCTCGCGCTCGAGGAGCTCGGCCATCGTCGGGGCGATCTTCGAGAGATCGTAGACGCCGTCGGCCGTCACCCGCACGACGGCCGGGCCGTCCGGCCCCGGCAGCCAAGCGCGGCCGACCAGCATCGCACGCGCGTGATCCGCTGGCAGGCTCGCGGTGACCGCGAGACGCCCCCGCATGTCGCTCATCGCCCTCCTTCGCGCAGTCCGCTCACCGTGGAATTATAGAAGCGCCCCGGGGACCGTTTTCCTGCATACTTCGCGCTGCCGCGCGTCCGGGAACCGCCCGGACCGCCTGCCGGTCGGAGGAACGATGGCCCTGGTCCCGCTCGTCGAATACGAGGATGCGCCGCCCCCGGTGCGCGCCGTCTACGACGACATCATGGCGACGCGGAAGACCGACTGGGTCAACAACTTCTGGAAGGCGCTGGCGAACGACCCGCCCACGCTCGCGCGCGTCTGGGGCTCGGTGAAGCAGGTGATGGCGCCGGGCGCGCTCGATCCGCTGACGAAGGAGATGGTGTACGTCGCCGTCAGCGTCACCAACAACTGCGAGTACTGCATCATGTCGCACACCGCCGGGGCGCGCGCTAAGGGGATGACGCCCGCGATGCACCACGAGCTCCTGGCCGTCGTCGCGCTCGCGAACGAGACCAACCGGCTCGCCAACGGCTACCGGATCGACGTCGACGAACGCTTCAAGCCGCCGGCCTGAGTCGCGCGCGCGATGCCCGACAATCCCTCCCTCCGCGACGCCGTCCTTTTTCCGGAGATCGACCCGCACCTGACGGGACGCCTCGCCGTCGACACGCTGCACACGCTGTACTGGGAAACCTGCGGCCGCGCGGACGGCGTGCCCGTCGTGTTCCTCCACGGCGGACCGGGCGGCGGCTGCCTGCCGCATCACCGCCGCTATTTCGATCCGTCGTTCTGGCGGATCGTGCTCGTCGACCAGCGCGGCGCTGGCCGCTCGACGCCGGTCGCCGAGATCGAGGGGAACACGACGCAGGCGCTCGTCGCGGACCTCGAGCGCGTCCGCGCTCACCTCCGGATCGAGCGCTGGCTCGTGTTCGGCGGGTCGTGGGGCTCGACGCTGGCGCTCGCGTATGCCGAAGCGCATCCGGAGCGCTGCCTCGGGCTCGTGCTGCGCGGCATCTTCCTCGCGCAGCGCGCGGAGATCGACTGGTTCATGCACGGGATGCGGCAGATCTTTCCCGAGGCGTGGCGCGCGTTCGCCGGCTTCCTGCCCGAGGCGGAACGCGCGGATCTTCTGCGCAACTATTACCGCCGGCTCGTCGATCCCGATCCCGCCGTGCACCTGCCCGCGGCACACGCGTGGGACCGCTACGAGGGCGCGTGCTCGACGCTGCTGCCGGCCGCCGACGCGGCCCCGAAGTTCGACAGCGAGGCCGCAGCGCTCGCCATCGCGCGGATCGAAGCGCACTATTTCGTGCACGACGCGTTCCTGCCCGAGGGCGCGCTGCTCGCGGGGCTGCCGCGGATCCGCCACCTGCCCTGCACGATCGTCCAGGGGCGCTACGACGTCGTCTGCCCGCCGGTCACCGCCGACCTCCTCGCGCGGTCGTGGCGCGAAGCCGAGTACGTCGTCGTCCCCGACGCCGGCCACTCGGTGCGCGAGCCCGGGATCACGCGCGAGCTGGTCGCGGCGGTGAAGCGGATGCAGTCGAGGGTGGGTTAGGGGACCCAGCGCCCGGCCACGCGATCGCCCAGCCGCAAGGCGCTGACGGCGAACGTGAGCTGCACCTCGTCGCCGACGAGCGGATACGCGTAGTCGATGCCGAACGCGCGGCGCGAGATCCGCCCGACGATCTCCGCCTCGCAACGTTCGCTCCCCTCGCTCGCGTCCGTTCCGCAACGCACGTTCCGGACGTCGAGGCGCACCGGGCGCGTGACGCCGCGCAGCGTGAGCGCCCCTTCGACGCCGACGAGCCGGTGCCCCGAGAAGCGCATCGCCGTCGAGCGGAACTCGAGCTTCGGGTGGTGCGCTGCATCGAGCATGTTCTCGCTTTGGACGAAGCGGTCGCGGAGGTCCCAGCCGGTGTCGATCGAGCCCGTGTCGACGACGAGGTCGACGCTGCCGGCTTCCGCGTCGGCGTCGTACGCGATCCTCCCGTGCGCGCGCCCGAAGCGGCCGTTCTGCACGAAGACGCCGAGCTGCGTCACCGCGAAGGCGACCGACGTGCGCTCGGGATCGACTCGGTAGACGTCGCCGGGGCGCGCCGCGGCGGGGGCCCCCGCCCCCAGCGCGGCGACGAGGAGCGCGGCGCGGGCCATGGATGCAACGGAGGAATGCGACATACGGGGCCAACAGCCGCACCCGCCGGTCCATTCCGTTTGACGGCTTCACGGCGCGCCGCGCCGCAGGAAGGGCAGCATTCGCCGCAGAACGGGGTCGCGATCGACGAAGTGGTGCTTGAGCGCAGCGCCGGCATGCACGCCGATCAGGGATACGAGCCCGAGGTTGAGGGTCACGTGCACGACCTTGAGCACCGCGGCGAGCGCCTTGTCTTTCGCCACGAGATCGGGCAGCGCCACAAGGCCGAGGTAGACGACCGAAACGCCCGTCGACGAGCTGTAGATCCATCCCGACAACGGAACGGCGAGCATCAGCACGTAGAGCGCCGCGTGCGCCGCAGCGGCCGCGCGGCGCTGCCACTCCGGCATCGCGACCGGCGGCGGCGGCGGATTCGCGTAGCGCCAGGCGAGCCGCGCTGCCGCGACGAGAAGAACGGTGAGACCGATCGTCTTGTGCCAGCCGAACAAACGCAGCTTGAGCGGCGAGAGGGGCAATTCGACCATCGACACGCCCAGCCCCAGGTTGGCGACGATCAGCGCCGCGGCGAGCCAGTGCAGCGCGATGGCCGTGCGCGAGTACGCGGGAGCGGTGTCCATGGCGGTCGACCCTAGGGGGGCGGCCATCGATTGTCAATCGGAGCCGCGCGTCCGGCCGCCGTATAATCGCGGCGACGACGCCATGTGCACGATCGCAGTAGCCGTTCCCCTCCGCATGGCGAACATGCGCCGGCGCGGCGGTGTTCCCGGCCGCCGCGCGACGGCACCGCCGGCACTCGCCTCGCTCGCTGCCCGCGGCGCGATCGGCAACGCGTCGAGCGTCTACCCGTTCCGCGGGCGCCCTTGAGCGCGTCCAACCGTCTCTCTGCGAACGCCGACTGGCTCGCGCGGAGCCGGCGCGCCGTGTGGCACCCGTGCACGCAGATGAAGCTGCACGAGACGCTGCCGCTCGTGCCCATCGCACGCGGGGAAGGCGCGTGGCTCTACGATTTCGACGGCCGCCGCTATCTCGACGCCGTGTCGTCGTGGTGGGTCAACCTGTTCGGGCACGCGAACCCGCGGATCAACGCGGCACTCGCGGGCCAGCTCGGGGAGCTCGAGCACGTGATCCTGGCCGGGTTCACGCACGCGCCGGTGGTCGAGCTGTCGGAGCGGCTCGCGGCGCTCGCGCCCGCGGGGCTGGGTCACGCGTTCTACGGCAGCGACGGCGCGTCCGCCGTGGAGATCGCGCTCAAGATGGCGTTCCACTACTGGCGGAATCGCGGCCGGCCCGCCAAGGCCGGGTTCGTGAGCGTTGCCGGCGGCTACCACGGCGAGACGGCCGGCGCGCTCGCGGTCACCGACGTGCCGCTCTTCCGCGACACGTACCTGCCGCTCCTGCGCCCCGGCGCGACGGTGCCGAGCCCGG
>DASQBO010000129.1:0-41788 GCA_035635175.1 Casimicrobiaceae bacterium
AGCTCGACGTCGAAGATCAGCGTCGAATTGGGCGGGATCACGCCGCCGGCGCCGCGCTCGCCGTACGCCATCGCAGGCGGAATCACGAGGGTGCGCTTCCCGCCCACTTTCATCCCGGCGACGCCCTCGTCCCAGCCCTTGATCACCTTGCCCGCGCCGAGGATGAAGCCGAAGGGGACCTTGCGGTCGAGGGAGCTGTCGAACTTGGCGCCGTGGCTGTCCGGCGCTGCGGGGTCATAAAGCCACCCGGTGTAGTGAACGATGACAGCCTTGCCGACGACGGCTTCGGCGCCATCCCCTTGTTTCACATCTATTTTCTTGAGCTCAGTCACTTGGGCACCCATCTTGCTTGACAGGGGAGGAGGCGAGGCCGAGGAAGGCTGCTGCGCCGACGAGGTGCCGATCGCGAGAACGGATCCAGCGACGACGATGGCGGCGAAGACCGCGCGCGCGTTGCGTCGCGACAACGGGTCCGGCATCCGCCGGCAACACGAGAACGACATGGCGCATCTCCTCCGAACCGTGGTCGAATCGTCGAGCGTCGCCGCGCGGCAGCCGGGTCGGGCCGACCGCGCGCACGCGTCAGGGCCGCCGATTGTAGCCGACACGGGCGCGCTTTTGCGCCCCCGTGGGAATTCCGCTATAAATGAACGCTCCGTGCCGCGTTCGCGGATCGGCGCCTCGATGCGGTTGCGCGCATCCATCGCCCGTCCCGCCGGCGCTCCCGCACGTGCTCGACCATGTTCGGATTTCTGACCCAGCAGGCGCGGGACCATCCCGATCCTTTGCTGACGCCGAAGACGGCGTCGGGATGGTTGCGCCAGTTGCCCACGCTCGACGTGATCGGGCGCCAGCAGCACGTCATGCGCGCTTTCGAAGGCATGCGCCAGGCGCGCAAGGCGGTGGACCTCAACCGCGTCGCCGCGCTCGAGTTCCTCGATTCCGCGCTAGGGGCGGACCGCCGGCAGCTGATCAAGCAATACGTCGAGAACGTCGATACCTCGGCGCGGCTCGCGGAGCGGCTGTGGCAGGCGCTGCAGGAGATGACGCAGGGCTTCATCGTCTCCTATCAGACGGCGCTCGAGCAGGCGCTGGAGCAGCCGGAGAACCTGCGCTGGAAGCCGCTCCTGCCGCGGCTCTTCTCGCGGCTCGTCCACTACTACGGCACCGACGCGAAGCTCCGCGTGTTCCGCTACGAGCGGTGGATTCCCGGCAAGTGGATGGAGCTCCACAAGCTCTACATTCGCGCGAGCGAGCTCGGGGTGGAGCGGGTGCCGGTCGCGCTGTCGAGCGCCGGCGGCAACGCGACGCAGTGGACGGTCGAGCAGGAGTACGTGTTCGTGCTCCTCATCCACCAGCTCAACACCGGCAACCTGTCGCCCGCGGAGCTCGACTGGGCGACCGCGCAGCTCCGCGCGTGGAGCCGCAAGCTGCAGCTCGACGCCGTGCCGCGCTCGCCCGAAGGGTTCTTCGTCGATCTCGCCGGCAAGGGCGGCCTCGTGCGGCGCACCGGCAACGACTCGGGGTCGATGCTTCGCTATCTCGACACGACGTCCGTCGCCGACCAGCTCGAACGTGCGATCCACGCGCTCAGGCAGGCGGAGGCGACCGACCAGGGGCCCGCCGCGCCGATCAACCAGCAGCGCGTCGCCATTCTCGAGAAGGTGCGGCCCGCGGTGTCGCCGAACCTCAACGCCGACCTGCGGCGCGATCCGCGCGTCGCCGTCACCGTCGCGGCCAGGGTGCGCGTGGGTCTCGGCCGCATCTGCCGCGACCTCGCCGCGCGGGACGCCAACGAGTCGGCGAACGACGCGACCGCGAGCGCCGAGCAGATCGAGGTCTACGCGGTCGACGGTCCGCGCGCGAAGCGCGTCGCGCAGAGCGAGCACGATTCGCTGGCCGCGTCGATCTCGTCGTTCAGCGATCCGATGTGGCAGGTGAAGGACCGGAGCGTCGCGGGTCTGCGCATCGCCGCCTCGGGGGGGATCGGGCAGAGCCTCGCGCTGGGAGCGCTCGTCGCCGTGCGTCAGTCGGACATCAGCGACTGGGTGCTCGGCGTCGTGCGGCGGTTGAACAAGGTGTCGAACGACGAGGTCGAGGCGGGCGTCTCGATCATCGCCGAGCGGCTCGTTCCCGTCGTGCTCCACGCGAAGCGCGAGGCGAAGGAGGACCTCGGCATCATCGTCAACGGCATCGACGTCTCGACGATGGGGGCCCGCTTCGACGGGCTCTACCTGCCGCCGCCATCGCGGCCGGACAAGCCGCTCGCGGTCAAGACGCTGATCGTGCCGACCTCGGAGTACGTCGAGGGTCGCAACGTCATCCTGGCGACGGGCCGCTCGGTCTACACGGTCGCGCTCCGCCAGCTCGTCGAGCAGCGCGCCGAGTGGAGCTGGGCGGCGATCCAGATCGTCGAGAAGAAGCCGAAGGACGTCTGAGCCGCTCGCGGCGGCCTCCGATTCGTTCGTGTGCCGGGGCCCCGGCGAGCCGCTCGCGCCGCGGCCTCCGATCCGCTCGTGTCGACCGTTGCGCCGAGTTGTCGGCCGCCTGCGGCCTCGGCCTCCGCACTGCCTCGACTGATCGTCGCCGCGCGGTGTCGGCCTCATGCGCCGACTCGCCTGAGTCGCATCCCCGCACGCCATGACGCGCGGGGCCCCTGCTCCTCGGCTCGCGTCGCTACTCGCGATTGCTCGCTCCCCCTCGCCTTCGGCCGGGACCCCGGCGAGCCGCTCGCGCCGCGGCCTCCGATCCGCTCGTGTCGACCGTTGCGCCGAGTTGTCGGCCGCCTGCGGCGACTCGCGATTGCTCGCTCCCCCTCGCCTTCGGCCGGGGCCCCGGCGAGCCGCTCGCGCCGCTAGTCGAGCGGCCTGAACTTCAGCGTGAGCGAGCGTTGAAATAGCTCGGGCCGGTCGGGCCGGGGCAGCGGCGACGACTTCTGGATCGCGCGCTGCACCGCCTCGTCGTACGCGCGGACGCCGCTCGACTTCCTGAGCACCGCGTCGATGATTTCTCCGGTCGGCAGCTGCACCACCTCGAAGACCGCCTCGGGATTGCCGGCGAGATCGGGCGGCAGCGTGACGTTGCCCTTGACCTTCGCCTGGATGCGGCGGATGTAGTCGGCCTCGGCGCGGGAGCGCGCCGCGGCCTCGGCTTGGTTCGCCCGCTGCTGGGCGTCGTGCGCCGCCTTCTCGCGCTCGGCCTGGGCCTTGAGATCGGCGGCCTCGCGCGCCTGCCGGTCACGCGCCTCGGCGAGCTTCCTCTGCTCTTCCTGTTTCTTCTTCTCGGCCTCGCGCTTCTCGGCTTCCTTCTTCTCGCGCTCTCTGCGCTCGCGCTCCGCGGCCTCCTTCGCCTTGCGCTCCTCCTCGGCCTTCGCCTTCTGCGCGATCTCCGCGGCCTGGGGATCGGGCTTCTCCACCTTGGGCTCCGGTTTGGGAACGGCCTTCGGCGGTGGCGGCGGCGCGGGCTCGGGTTTCGCGACAGGGGGGGGCGGCGGCTCGGGCGGACGGGCGGGCTCGGGCGGAGGCGGGGCGGGAACCGGCGGCGCGGGCGCCGGGGCGACGACGGTCTTCGGCGGTCCGTACAGCTCGGCCGTCACCGGTGCCGCCGGCCGGCTCTGCCAGCGGACCGACAAGAAGAGCACGCCGATGAAAGCGAGGTTCACCGCGATCGCAAGCAGCAGCGCGGGCCAGCGGCCGGAGGGCCGTGCCGGCGCGCGGGGCCGATCGGTCGCCGCCATCCTCAGGTGGCCGGCGGGCGTGCGAGCAAGCCGACCTTGCGCACGCCGTTGCGCTGGAGGAGGTCGAGCACGCCCAGCACGTCCTCGTAGCGCGCGGCGCGATCCGCGGCGATCACGACCGGCTGGTCGGGCAGCTTCGCCTGCTTCGTGCGGATGCGCGCGACGAGCTCGTCGCGGGACACGGCGAACGCGCCGCCGCCCGCCTGCTGGTCGCGCAGCGTGAGCGTGCCGTCCGTGCGCAGCGTGACTTCCATCGGCTGCGCGGGCGCGACGAGCTTCGAGCCGACCGACGGAAGCTCGATCTCGCCCGGGTTCACGAGCGGCGCCGTGACCATGAAGATCACGAGCAGCACCAGCATCACGTCGATGTACGGGACGACGTTGATCTGGTTCATCGACTTGCGCGCGCGTGGCATGGGATCGGTACGATCTGGTGCTAGCCCTGCCGCTGCAGGATGTTCGAGAATTCCTCGATGAACGTCTCGTAGCGCACCGAGAGCCGGTCGACGTCGTGCGTGTAGCGGTTGTACGCGACCACCGCGGGGATGGCGGCGAAGAGGCCGATCGCGGTGGCGATCAGCGCCTCGGCGATGCCCGGCGCGACGCTCGCAAGCGTCGCCTGGCTCACGTTCGAGAGCCCGCGAAACGCGTTCATGATCCCCCACACCGTTCCGAAGAGACCGACGTACGGCGACACCGAGCCCACGGTCGCGAGGCCCGCGAGGTGCGCGTCGAGCGCGTCGACCTCGCGCTGGTAGGCCGCGCGCATCGCCCGGCGCGCGCTGTCGAGCGTGACCGCCGCGTTGCTGCCCTGCCGGCGGTGCTTCGAATACTCCCGGAATCCCGCGGTGAAGATGTGCTCGAGCCCGCTGCCGGTCAGCGACTGGCTCGCGCTCTGGTAGAGGGCGTTGAGGTCGCCGCCCTTCCAGAACTGGTCCTCGAAGGCGTCGGTCTCGCGCAGCGTGCGCCGAAGCTGGAACAGCTTGAGGAAGATGCGCCACCACGACCACAGCGACGCGGCGAGGAGCAGCACCAGCACCGCCTGCACCACGACCGAGGCCTGCACCACCATCGCGACGAACGAGAGATCGGGATGCACGTTCAAAGGAGCGCCTCCATGCGTTCCTGCACCGGCGCCGGGATCCGCGCCGGGCGCCATGTCGCCGGGCTGAGACAGGCCAGGGTCACCCGCGCGTCGGTCAGCGTCCTGCCCTCGCGCAGCACCGCCTGGTCGGCGACGATCCGCGCGCGGCCGAGCTCGCGCAGCGTGAGTGTGACGTCGAGCCGGTCGGAAAGTTGCGCGGGCGCCCTGAAGTCGATCTCGACGCGGTGCACGACGAACACGACGGCGTGCTCGCGCTCCACGGCGGCGAGGTCGAAGCCCAGCGCCGAGAGCCACTCGGTGCGCGCGCGCTCCATGTACTTCAGGTAGTTCGCGTAGTAGACGACGCCGGCGGCGTCGGTGTCCTCGTAGTAGACGCGGACGGGGAAGCGGAAGGTCTCCCGCGCGCGCGGGATCGTCGCCCCGCCGGCCCCTGCGCGCACATGTCCTCGCACCCCCCGCGCTGAGTGCGTCCCGCTCATTCGCGGGCGAACAGGTCGGCCCCGCTTCCGCCGGTCGGCGGCGTGAGCCCGAAATGGCGATACGAGAGCGCGGTCGCGACGCGGCCGCGCGAGGTCCGCTGCAGGTAGCCTTGCTGTATCAGGAACGGCTCGAGCACGTCCTCGATCGTGTCGCGCTCCTCGCCGATCGCGGCGGCGAGATTGTCGACGCCTACCGGGCCGCCGGCGAACTTGTCGAGCACCGTCCGCAGCAGCTTCCGGTCCATGACGTCCAGCCCGGCGAGGTCGACGTCGAGCATCGCGAGCGCATCGGCGGCCACCTTCGGCGTGATCTCGCCGCCGGCGCGCACCTGCGCGAAGTCGCGGACGCGGCGCAGGAGCCGGTTGACGATCCGTGGCGTGCCCCGCGAGCGCCGGGCGATCTCGAGCGCGCCGGCCGGCTCGATGGCGATCTTGAGCAGCGCCGCCGAGCGCGCCACGATCTGCGTCAGCTCCTCCGCCGTGTAGAACTCGAGCCGCGCGACGATCCCGAAGCGGTCGCGCAGCGGGTTCGTCAGCATGCCCGCGCGCGTCGTCGCGCCGACGAGCGTGAACGGCGGCAGGTCGAGCTTGACGCTCCGTGCGGCCGGTCCCTCGCCGATCATGATGTCGATCTGGAAGTCCTCGAGCGCCGGATAGAGGATCTCCTCGACGACCGGAGAGAGGCGGTGGATCTCGTCGATGAACAGCACGTCGTGCGGCTCGAGGTTCGTGAGCAGCGCGGCCAGGTCGCCCGCGCGCTCGAGGACCGGCCCCGAGGTCTGCCGCAGGTTGACGCCGAGCTCGTGCGCGATGATGTGCGAGAGCGTGGTCTTGCCGAGGCCCGGCGGGCCGAACAGCAGCACGTGGTCCAGCGATTCCTTCCGCTTCCGCGCGGCCTCGATGAAGATCGCGAGCTGGCCGCGGATCTTTTCCTGCCCGACGTATTCGGCGAGCGCGCGCGGGCGCAGCGCGCGCTCGACCGTCGCCTCGTCGCCGGGGGCGACCTTCCCCGCCACGAGCCGGTCGAGTTCGTCGCTCTCGATCGCCATGACGGGATTATGCGCGCGCCGGCGAGCGGTCACGCGGAGAGGCGTCGGCCCGGCGTCGGATGGAGAGCGTCTTCTCGACCTCGGCGACGACGGCGTCGTCGCGGTCGACGATCGTCGCGCGGAACACCGGCTCGTGCTTCGCGCCCCGCGCGGTCGCCCGGCGTGCGCGCGCGATGGCGCTTGCCGCGAGCCGGAAGCGCGCGTGGACGTCGCCGCGTCCGGGGCGGCGATAGCGGATCGTCGCTGCCTTGTCCCACACGACGTAGTCCGGACCGAGGTTGTGCAGCATCATCAGCGCGAAGAAGGGGTCCGTCATCGCGAACAGGGAGCCGCCGAACTGCGTGCCGAAGTAGTTGCGGTTCGCGAGGCCGAGCTTGAGCGTCACGTCGACCTCGCGGTAATCGGCGGACACGCGCGTCACCCGGATGCCGGCGCCGAGAAACGGCGGCCACAGGTTGATCGCCCGGCGGAACAGCGCGGGCGGCACCTTGAGCTTCGGCAGGATTCCCTGCGCGCCGGCCGGCATCGCGTCACGCCTTCGCGAGCAGCTTCAGCGCCTGCCGGATCGCGTCGCCCACGGCGAGGCCGTCGGGCAGCTTCTTCACGACGGCAAGCGCCTCCTTGTCCGAGTAGCCGAGTGCCGCCAGCGCGTGCAGCACGTCCGACGAGACGGGCGGCGGGCGGTGCAGGCCCACCGCGGCGGTGACGTCGACGCCGAGCTTGTCCTTGAGTTCGAGCAGCAGCCGCTCGGCCGTCTTCTTGCCGATGCCGGGGATCTTCGTGAGGCGGCCCGTGTCCTGCATCGTGACCGCCTGCGCGAGCTCGGCGACGGACAGTCCCGACAGCACCGACAGCGCGGTGCGCGCGCCGACGCCGCTGATCTTGAGCAGCTGGCGGAACGCGCGGCGCTCGTTCTCGGTGCCGAAGCCGAACAGCAGGTGCGCATCCTCGCGCACGACGAGATGCGTGAAGAGCGCGACGCGCTCGCCGGTCGCGGGCAGGCTGTAGAACGTGCTCATCGGCACGTCGATTTCGTAGGCGACGCCGCCCACGTCGACGAGGAGTTGCGGCGGACTCTTCTCGACGAGGATTCCGGAGAGGCGGCCGATCATGGTAGGAGCCTGTCGGACTTGCTTTCGCACATGCGACGGTGGCGAGTTGGGCGCAGTTCAAGGCACGAGCTCGAAGGCATACCGGCAGTATGCCAAGAGCGAGTAACGCAGAATTGCGCCCAACTCGCCCCGTCCCTCCGGGTTGCTGCCAAAAAGGCGCGTCTGCTTCGTTGCTCGGCTTGCATAGGTTCCCGACATTTGCTGCGCCTCGCGCCTCGCATCCATCGCCTTTTGGCCCAGCAACGCATGCGTGAAAGCAAGCCCGACAGGCTCCCGATTATGGCACGCCGGATCGCGTCAGGCGGGAAGCGACGCGAGATGCGCGCGCACCGCATGGAGATCGCCGAATCGAAGCGGCGCGAGCTCCGCGAGCGACGCCGGCGGCGCGATTCCGTCGGGCACCCACAGTGGCGTCATCCCCGCGGCGATCGCGCCACGGATGCCGGGCTCCGAATCCTCGAGCACGATGCACTCCGCCGCGGCGACTTCGAGGCGCGCGGCGGCGAGCACGAAGATGTCCGGGGCCGGCTTGCCGCACGCCGGCTCGTCGCCGCCGACGAGCGCATGGAACCGCACCGCGAGCGACGTCCTCTCGAGCTTCGCTTCGGCGCGCACGCGGCGTGTCGACGTCGCCACGGCGCGGCGAATGCCCGCCGCCTCGAGCCATTCGAGGAGCGGAACGAGCCCGGTCTTGAGCGCGATGCCCTCGCGCTCGACGATCGCGTCGTACGCGGCGTGCCACGCCTGCATCAGCGCATCCACCGGGTAGTCGCCTCCGTGATGCGCGAGGATCAGCGCGCGGCAATCCGGATAGTTGCGGCCGACGAGCGAGGAGGTGACCGCGCGGTCGAAGGCGATGCCGGTCGCGGCCGCGGCGTCCGCCCACGCGCGCGCGGCGAGCGGCTCCGTGTCGAGCATGAGCCCGTCCATGTCGAAGATCACGGCGGCGGGACGCCGCGGCGCGCGCGGCGCGGGCATCAGACGAGCCGCCCGCCGCGAACGCGATAGCCCGTCGTGCGCAGGCCGGAGAGGCCCTGCACCGCGTGCGCGTGCGCGATCGCGCAGGCGAGCGCGTCCGCCGCGTCCGGCGACGGCGCGCCGGGCAGCGCGAGGAGCCGGCGCACCATCTCCTGCACCTGCTCCTTCGCCGCCTTGCCGTGGCCGACGACGGCCTGCTTCACCTGCAGCGCCGTGTACTCGGCGACGGGCAGCCGGGCCTGCACGGCGGCCGAGATCGCCGCGCCGCGCGCCTGGCCGAGGAGCAGCGTCGAATGCGGATTCACGTTCACGAAGACCTGCTCGACCGCCACTTCCGTGGGCGCGTGCAGCGCGATGACCTCGGCGAGGTCGCGCAGGATCACGCCAAGGCGCTCGGGCAGCGCGCCGTCGCCCGCGCGGATGCAGCCGCAGGCGACCCACACGAGCTTGCGGCCCGACGCGTCGATCACGCCGTACCCCGTGACCCGCAGCCCGGGGTCGATGCCCAGGATGCGTCGGGCGGACGGGGCGGGAGGCGGCGTCACCGCGCGTCCGCTACTCGGCGATGACCGCGGTCGTGTACACGTCCTGCACGTCGTCGAGCGACTCGATCGCGTCCAGGAGCTTCTGCATCCGCGCCGCGTCCTCGCCCGTCATCTCGACCTCGGTCGACGGCTTCATCGTGACCTCGGCGAAAGCGGGCGCGAAGCCCGCCTTGACGAGCGCCTCCTTCACCGCGACGAAATCGTGCGGCCCGGTGATGACCTCGAGGCTGCCGTCGTCGTTGGCGATGACGTCCTCGGCGCCGGCGTCGAGCGCGGCCTCCATGAGCCGGTTCTCGTCGGTGCCCGGCGCGAACACGAGCTGGCCGCAGTGCTTGAACAGGAACGCGACCGAGCCGTCGGTGCCGAGGTTGCCGCCGTGCTTGGAGAACGCGTGGCGCACGTCCGCGACGGTGCGCGTCCGGTTGTCGGTCATGCAGTCGACCATCACGGCGGCCCCGTTGATCCCGTAGCCCTCGTAGCGGATCTCTTCGTAGTTCACGCCCTCGAGCTCGCCCGCGCCGCGCTTCGCCGCACGCTCGATGGTGTCCTTCGGCATGTTCTGCGCGGTCGCCTTGTCGATCGCGAGCCGCAGGCGCGGGTTCATCGCGGGATCGGCGCCGCCCATCTTCGCGGCGACGGTGACCTCGCGGATCAGGCGCGTGAAGATCTTGCCGCGCTTCGCATCGGTCGCCGCCTTCCGATGCTTGATGTTCGCCCACTTGCTGTGGCCCGCCATGGCCGTCCGTCCCGGTGCACGTTCCGAAACGGAAATTATACCGGCGGGCCCCTGCGGCCGGGGCGGCCGGCGTCAGACGATGCCCTGCCGCTGCAGGAATTTCTGCAGCAGGGCGAGGCGCACGTCGCTGTCGTTGATCTCGAGCATGCCCTGCTTGATCGACAGCGGCAGCGGCAGCACCTCGGCCAGGCGGTAGCCGACCCACGATGCGTCGTCGTAGGCGCGCGTCTCGGGAAACTGGTTCGGCCCCACGCGGGCCGCGACCAGCTCGAGCAGCTTCACGAGCGGCTCGAAGCGGGTCGCGAGCGCGACCGCGGGCTCGGCGGGAATGCGCGCGGTCTCGGCCACGACGAGGCCGTCCGCCTCGGAGCGATGCGCGCGCACCCTGAAGCGTTCGCCGCCCCTCGCCGTGACGTGCAGGATGCCGGGCTCGGGCATGTCCCACGACGCGATCGTCGCGAGCGTGCCGATCGCCGAGAACTCGGGCGGGACGGCCGGGTCGCGCGCCACTTCCTCGCCCTGCGTGATCAGGCAGACGCCGAACGGCCGCTCGTCCCTGAGGCATGCCTTCGCCATCGCGATGTAGCGCTGCTCGAAGATGCGCAGCGGCAGGACGCCGCCGGGGAACAGCACCGTCTTGAGCGGGAAGAGCGGCAGCTCGCTCCGCCCGCGTGCCGCCGCGCTCCTGCGCAGCGCCGTCATCAGGCCGATCGCGTGCCGGGAGCGCCCGCGCCGTCGCGGCCGCCGCCCCAGCGCGGCCCGATCCGGTGCGCGACGCCGAGCTGGTCGAGCACCCGCGCGACGACGAAGTCGACGAGGTCGGCGACCGTTTCCGGGCGGTCGTAGAACCCGGGCGCGGGCGGGACGATCGCCGCCCCGGCGCGCGCGAGCCTGAGCATGTTCTCGAGGTGGATCGCGGAGAGCGGCGTCTCGCGCGGCACGAGCACGAGCGGCCGCCGCTCCTTCAGCATCACGTCGGCGGCGCGCTCGATCAGGTTGTCGGCGAGGCCGCCGGCGATCGCGCCGAGCGTGCCCATCGTGCACGGGCAGACCGCCATCGCGTCGGCGCAGTTCGAACCCGAGGCGAGCGGCGCCATCCAGTCCTCGTGGCCGTAGACCATGAGCGTGCCCTCGCGCGCACCGAAGCGCGCGGCGAGCGCGCGCGCCGCCTCGCGCGGCTGCGGCGGCAGCACGAGGTCGCATTCCTGCTTCGCGACGATCTGCGCGGCCGGCGAGTAGCAGAGCCATACGCGCGCATCGGCGGCGAGCAGCGCTTCGAGCAGCCGCAGCCCGTAGGGCATCCCGGAGGCGCCGGTGAAGGCGAGCGCGATCGTCCGCGGCATCGTCTCAGCCCAGCTCGCGGTGCCGCGTCAGCACCTGGTAGCGCGGCGAGAACGCCTGGGCGAGGCGCTCGACGAAATAGACCGAGCGATGGCGTCCCCCCGTGCAGCCGATCGCGACGGTGAGATAATTGCGGTTGTCGCGCGCGTAGTCGGGCAGCCAGCTTCCGACGAAGTGGTAGATGTCGTTGTACATGCGCTCGACCTCGGGCATCCGCTCGAGGAACTCGACGACCGCCACGTCGCGGCCGGTCAGCCCCTGCAGCGCCGGCTCGTAGTGCGGATTCGGCAGGCAGCGCACGTCGAATACGAGGTCGGCGTCGAGCGGGATGCCGTGCTTGTAGCCGAACGACTCGAAGAGCAGGGTGAGGCGCGACGCATCGACGCTGATGAAGTCCTTGATCCAGTTGCGCAATGCCGCGGCCGCCAGCTCGGTCGTGTCGAACGTGAAGCCGAGCGGGCGGACGTCCTCGAGCAGCGCGCGCTCGTGCTCGATCGCCTCGGTCAGCGTCCGGTCGCCGCTCGAGAAGGGGTGCCGCCGCCGCGTCTCCGAGAAGCGCTTGACGAGCTCGGGCGTCGTCGCGTCGAGGTAGAGGAACCGGACTGTCCAGCCCGCCGCCTTGAGCTTCGCGATGGTCTCGGCCAGCCCTGCGAGGCCCGGTCCCGTCTTCACGTCGAGCGCGATGGCGACTCGGCTGCGACCCGCGCGGGCGAGGTGGTCCGCGGTCGCGGTGGCGAGCGGCAGCGGCAGGTTGTTGACGGTGTAGTAGCCCGAATCCTCGAGCGCGCCGAGCGCCACGTTCTTGCCGGAGCCGGAAAGGCCGCCGATCAGGAGAAGGTCCATGGCGACTCGAGCGAGTCAGCTCGCCCGATTGGCGAGCGGAAACCGTCGCGAGCGCCGCCGGGACGCGAAGCGGGCGGCCGGAAAACCGGAATGTTCACGGTAGTACATGGATTTCGAGGGCGCTCGCGGCAAAGTGTCGGCGGCAGGTCTACGCCGTCAGTGGTCGGCCTCTTGCACCGCTTGCGGCACTCGCAACGCCGGACCAACGGCCGACCTCCATCGCTCGGCGACGCGCGGCCTCCGCACTACCACTTCTTCGCGTAGCGTCGGAGGGTCGGCCGCCGCCACGCGCTCGCGGACGCGAGCTTCGCTCCTTGGCTTCGCCCCGCTTGCGCGGGCGTCCTCGGCCCTTGGCTCGCATTCGCTCGCCCGCCTCGCTCAGTCGCCCTCATCCATCAGCTTCTGCTGCCGCTCGATGAACTCCTTGGTGCTGTCGATGCCGCGCTGGTTCAGCACGAAGTTGCGCACGGCCGCCTCGACCAGCACCGCGAGGTTGCGGCCGGCCGCCACCGGGATCGTGACCTTGCGCACCGGGACGTCGAGGATCTCCTGGTACGTGGCGTTGACCTGCAGCCGGTCGAGCTCCGAGAACGCCTCGTGGCTGTGGTCCTCGAGGTGCACCATGAGCTTGAGCAGCTTGCGCGGGCGCACCGCCGTCTCGCCGAAGATCGTGCGGATGTTGAGGATGCCGATCCCGCGCACCTCGAGGAAGTCGCGCAGCACGCCGGGACAGCGGCCCTCTAGGGTGTCGGGCGAGATCCGGTAGATCTCGACGATGTCGTCGGCGACGAGGCCGTTGCCGCGCGAGATGAGCTCGAGCGCGAGCTCGCTCTTGCCGATCGCCGAGGCGCCGGTGATGAGCACGCCCATCTCGAGCACGTCGAGGAACACGCCGTGAAGGGTCGTCGACTCCGCGAGCACCCGCGAGAGGTAGAGGCGAATCACCTCGACCAGATGCGGCGAGGGCTGGGCCGACGAGAACAGCGCGACGTGCTGCGCCTCGCACTTGGCGCCGAGCGCGGGCAGCACCGCCTCGCCGTTGGCGACGACGATGGCGACGAGCTCGGTCGCGAACAGGCGCTCGATCGTCTCCGCGCGCGCGGCGTCGGACAGCCCGCGCAGCCACGCCATCTCGGCCGCGCCCAGGATCTGGATCCGGAACGGGTGGATGAAGTTCATGTGGCCGACCTGGCCGATCGTCGGCTTGAGCGCCGCGTCGCCGGTCAGCACCCGGCTTCCGCCATGCCGTCCGGCGAGCCAGGCGAGCCCGAGACGCCCTTCGTTGTCCGCGAAGAACCGCTCGATGCTGACTTGGCGCACCATGCCCGCGGGGCCGGTCATGCGGGAACCCCTAGGCCTTCCAGTCGCGAAACACGCCGTGCAGCGCCGTCGCGTCCGCCGCGGCGGCGAGCGCGTCGCGGAACTTCTTCTCGGAGAACATCTGCGCGAGCTCGGAGAGGAGCTGCAGGTGCTGCTCGGTCGCGTGCTCCGGCACGAGCAGCACGAAGACGTTGCCGACCGGGCGGCCGTCGGGCGCGTCGAATGCGATCGGCGTCTTGAGCCGGGCGAACGCGGCGCGCGCCTCCCGGAGTCCCTTGATCCGGCCGTGCGGAATCGCGATGCCTTGCCCGAGCCCCGTCGAGCCGAGCTTCTCGCGCGCCTGCAGACTGCCCACGACCTGCGCGACGTCGAGCCCGTTGCCCGCCGCGAACAGGCGGCCGAATGCCGCGAACAGGTCGCCCTTCGACCGCGCGTCGAGGTCGGCCAGCACGTTCGCCGCAGGCAGGAGGTCTGCGATCGGGTTCATCGGTCGGAGCTCGGCGCCGTCCGCGCCGGCGGGAGCGGACCCTCGGACCGATCGGAGGCGTGCCGCAGGTCCGCCTGCGCGATCATACGCCGCGCGGGGCGCGCTTCTAGCCGTTGGCCGGGCCGGGCGCGCCGGCGGCCGGCGCGGGCGCGGCTTCGCCGGTTGCGGCGTCGCGCTTGATCGCGGCGCCCTCGCGGACGTGCTCGGCGCGCTTTTCCTTGTGCTTCACGACCTGCCGGTCGAGCTTGTCGATCAGGACGTCGATGGCCGCGTACATGTCCGCCTCGATCGCCTCGACGTGAATGTCCTTGCCGCGGGTGTGCAGGTTGACCTCGACCTTGTGCTGCAGCTTGTCCACCGCGAGCACCACGTTCACGTCGATCACGTGGTCGAAATGGCGCGTGACCCGATCGAGCTTGGCGACGACGTAGTCGCGAAGCGCCGGCGTGATGTCGAGGTGATGACCGGTGAGGTTGAGGTTCATCCTGCTCTCCCGTGGTGAAGGAGGGTTCGCGGAAGGTCCCGGATCAGGGCGCCCGCCGCAGGTTGACGGGAGGAATCGACAGCGCCTCCCGGTATTTCGCGATCGTGCGGCGGGCGACGAGGATGCCCTGGTCGCCCAGCAGATCCGCGATCCGGCTGTCGGTCAGCGGCGTCTTGGGGTCTTCCGCGCCGATCAGCTGCTTGATCAGCGCGCGGATCGCGGTGGCCGAGGCGGCACCCCCGGTGTCGGTCGCCACGTGGCTGCCGAAGAAGTACTTGAGCTCGTAGGTCCCGCGCGGGGTCAGCATGAACTTCTGCGTCGTGACGCGCGAGATCGTCGACTCGTGCAGGTCGAGCATGTCGGCGATCTCGCGCAGCACCATCGGCCGCATCGCGACCTCGCCGTGCTCGAAGAACCGCCGCTGCCGCTCGACGATCGCCTGCGCGACGCGCAGGATCGTCTCGAAGCGCTGCTGGACGTTGCGGATCAGCCACTTCGCCTCTTGCAGCTGCGCCGCGAGCTGCTGGTTCGACGTGTCGCGGTTGCGCGTCAGGATGTCGGCGTAGATGCGGTTCAGACGCAGCTTCGGCATCGCCGCCTCGTTGAGCGAGGCGGTCCACTTGCCGCGCATCTTGCGTACGACCACGTCCGGGATCACGTAGTTCGCCTCGGACTTGGCGAACGACGCGCCCGGGCGGGGATTCAGGCTGGTGATGAGCGCGCGCACCGCGCGGACGCCCGCGTCGTCGACGTGCAGCAGGCGCTTGAGCTTGGTGAAATCCCGCGCGGCGAGCAGCGGCAGGTGGTCGGCGACGACTTGGAGCGCTTCCGCGCGGAACGGCGTGGACGCGGGGAGCGCCTTGAGCTGCAGCGCGAGGCACTCGGACGGGTCGCGCGCGCCGAGGCCCGCGGGCTCGAAGCTCTGCACGTAGCGCAGCGCGATCGAGAGCTCGTCGGGGTCGAGCTCGAGCTCGTCGGGAAACAGCTCGGCGATCTCCTCGAGCGACGTGTGGAGGTAGCCGTCGTCGTCGAGCGCGTCGATCAGCGCGGCGACGATCTGCCGGTCGCGGAGCGGCAGGTTGAGCTCCGCGAGCTGACGCAGCAGGTGGTCGCGCAGCGAGCTCGCGGCGACCTGCTGGGGGAAGAAGCCGTCGTCGTCGTCGGACGCGCTGCCCGAGCCCCAGTCCGAATCGCCGGACGAGTAGTCCTCGAAGTCGGCGCGATCGACGCCGTCCGCCTCGCCGTCTTCGCCCGAAGCGGCGCGCTCGGACGACGCCGTGCGCGCGTCGTCGCGCGATTCCGTCGCGGACGCGGCCGTTCCGACGCTCGGGGGCGCGGCCGGCTCGTCGTCGGCCTCGGCCTTCTCGAGCAGCGGGTTCTCCTGCAGCATCCGCTCGACCTCGGCGTTGAGCTCGACCGTCGAGAGCTGCAGCAGGCGAATCGATTGCTGCAGCTGCGGCGTCAGCGTGAGGTGCTGCGAGAGCTTGAGCTGGAGGGTCTGCTTCATCGAGCTGGCTGCGGGAACGTGCACGGCTCAGAGCCGGAAATGCTCTCCGAGATAGACCTTGCGCACGGCCTCATTATAGACAATCTCCCCGGGCGCTCCCGACGCCAGCACGCGCCCCTCGTTGATAATATACGCCCGGTCGCAGATCCCGAGCGTTTCGCGCACGTTGTGATCGGTGATGAGCACCCCGATCCCGCTCGCCTTGAGGAAGCCGATGATCTTCTGTATGTCGAGCACCGCGATCGGGTCGACGCCGGCGAAGGGCTCGTCGAGCAGGATGAAGCGCGGCCGCGTCGCGAGCGCGCGCGCAATCTCGACGCGGCGGCGCTCGCCGCCCGACAGCGACAGCGCGGGCGCGTCGGCGAGGTGCGAGATCGACAGATCCTCGAGCAGCGCGTCGAGCCGGTTGGCGAGCGCGTCGGGATCGAGGTCCTGCAGCTCGAGGATCGCGCGCACGTTCTGGGCGACGGTGAGCTTGCGGAAGATCGACGCCTCCTGCGGCAGGTAGGAGAGACCGAGCCGGGCGCGCGTGTGAATCGGGAGGCGCGAGAGCTCGCGGCCGTCGAGCTCGATGCGGCCGCCGTCGGCGGCGACGAGCCCGACGATCATGTAGAAGCAAGTGGTCTTGCCGGCGCCGTTGGGACCGAGCAGCCCGACCACCTCTCCGCTGCCGACGTCGAGCGAGACGTCGTGGACGACGGTTCGCGCCTTGTAGCGCTTCTCGAGCTGCGCGACCGCGAGCCTGCTCGTCGGCCGCCGCTCCGCCGCCCCCGCGTCGACGATCATCGCGACGGGTTCGGCGCGAGCTCGCCGGCGGGCTTGAGCGCGGCTGGCGGCGCGTCGGGCGCTTTCGCGTCCGGCGCCTTGGCCGCGCCCTTCGCCGCTTCCTTCCCCTTGCCGGTGACGAGCGGCGAATCGGACTTCGGCTGGAACACGCCGCGCACGCGCGCGCCCGGGCCGGCGGCTTCGGCGCCGGCCGGCGTGTCCGCGCGACCCTCCGCCTTGAACACTTCGGTCGCCGCGTTGTAAGAAATGTAGTTGCTGCGAATCTCGTCCTGGCCGCGACGCAGGAGCGCACGGTCGAAGAGCTCGACGAACTCGCGCGCGCCGTCGTACTCGACGCGCTGCGCGTAGGCTTCGTAGTACTCGTCGGTGCCCTCGCGCTTCTGCCGCACGCTCACGGGGTTGCCGTAGGCCGTCGCCGACACCGAATTGTCGGGGTTCTGGCGGAAATCGATGCGATCGGCGCGGATCGTGAGCGTGCCCTGCGTGATGACGACGTTGCCCGAGAGCGCGCCTTTCTTCGTCTGGTAATTGACGTCGCCCGTGTCGGCCGAATAGTTGATCGGCTTCTCGCGGTCGGCCTTCTCGGCGAGCGCTGCCGGCGGCGCGGCGAGCGTGGCGGCGGCGAGCGCGAGCGCGAGGGCGGCGGCGTGAGAGGGTGGGCGGCGGTTCACTTGGGCGCGATCTCCGGCGACAGCGTGCCGCGGACGCCGGACTTGAGCTTGATCGTCCGCGCCTCGTTGTCGACCACCATGCCGGTGGCGTGAATTATTCCACGCGGCTCCTCGACCGTCACCGGGCCGTCGGTCTCGGCGCGGCCCTTCTTCGGAACGACGGTCAGCGTCTCGGCGGTGAGCGTCACCGGCCCACGCAGGCCGTCCGCCGACGGCGTGCCTTCCGGCAGCGCGTCGCGCGTCGCGCGCACGTTGCCGCGGAACGTGACCGTCTCGCGGTCGCCCGACAGCGAGCCCGCGTCGGCAGTGACCGACATCCGCGGGCGGCCGGGGTCGGTGAGCGCGAGCTCGGGCTTCGTGAAGTCGACGCTTTCGTCGTCCGGGTGGTGCTCGGCGCGCTCGGCGGCGAGCGACTGCCGGATCTGGCCGTCGGCGCCGAAGCTCACGCCGCGGAAACGCTCGATGTACATGTCGGCGTCGTGGCGCGCGCTGCCGTCGCGCCGCGCCGTGTCGGCCTGGATCTGTGCGTCGAGCCAGTAGGTGAGCGCGGCGAGCCCGCCCAGCAGGAACACGGGCGACCACGAGACGAGCCTGTCGATCAGCGTGCTCTTGCGGACCATCCGCCCCTCCGGGTCAGGCGCCGAACGCCGCGATCCGCGCGGCGAGCGCGTCCTGCGCCGCGAGGATCAGGTCGCACACCTCGCGCACGGCGCCCGCGCCGCCGTCGCGCCCGGTGACGTAGTGCGCGCGCTCGCGTACCGCGGCGGGCGCGTGCGGCACGGTGATGCCGAGCCCGCAGCGCGCGATGACGGGGAGGTCCGGCAGGTCGTCGCCGATGTGGGCGCAGGCGTCGGGCGCGAGGCCGAGCTCGCGGCGCAGCGACTCCCAGGGGCCGAGCTTGTCCTCGGCGCCCTGCACGAGCCGCACGACGCCGAGTGCCTGCGCGCGATGCGCGACCGACGGTGCGCGGCTGCCGGTGATCCACGCCACGGCGACGCCGGCGCCCGCGAGCATCTTGAGACCGATGCCGTCCTGCGAGTTGAAGGCCTTCATCTCGCTTCCGTCGTCGCCGTAGTAGAGGCGGCCGTCGGTCAGCACCCCGTCGACGTCGACGGTGAGGAGGCGGATCGAGCGGGCGCGGCGCGCGACCTCGTCGCGGGTCATTTAGACCACCCGCGCGCGAAAGAGGTCGTGGAGGTGGAGCGCGCCCTCCAGGCGGCCGTCGTCGCCGACGACGAGGAGCGCCATCACCTTGGGCGGCGTCTCCATCAGGTCGACGCAATCGATCGCGAGGCGCTCGGGGCCGATCGTGCGCGGCGTGCGCGTCATCACCTCAGCGACGCGCACCGCCTTGAGGTCGCCCACGCGGTCGAGGCAGCGCCGCAGGTCGCCGTCGGTGAAGATGCCGGCGACTCCGCCACCGCGATCGACGATTGCCGTCATGCCCATGCCCTTGCCGCTCATCTCCACGACCGCGTCGCCGAGCGTCGCGTCGACGCCGACGGTCGGGAGCTCGCGGCCCGTTCGCATCACGTCGCGCACGCGCGTGAGCAGCCGCCGCCCGAGCGCGCCGCCCGGATGCGCGCGCGCGAAGTCTTCGACCGAGAAGCCGCGCGCATCGAGCAGCGCCAGCGCGAGCGCGTCGCCGAGCGCGAGCGCGGCGGTCGTGCTGGCCGTCGGCGCGAGGCCGAGCGGGCACGCTTCGGCGTCGACGGCCGCGTCGAGGTGGACGTGGGCAGACTGCGCGAGCGAAGAGGCTTCGTTGCCGGTCAGCGCCACGATCGCCGCGCCCTGACGCTTGAGATGCGGCATGAGCAGCACGAGCTCGTCCGTCTCGCCCGAGTTCGACAGCATCAGCACGACGTCGTCGGGCGTGATCATGCCGAGGTCGCCGTGCGACGCTTCCGCGGGGTGCACGAAAAACGCCGGCGTGCCGGTGGAGGCGAGGGTCGCGGCGAGCTTGCGCGCGACGTGCCCCGACTTCCCGATGCCCGACACGACGACGCGGCCGCGGCAGTTCAGGATAAGCGCGACGGCCTGCACGAACGGCTCGCCGAGCCGTCCCGCGACCTGCGCGATCGCGCCCGCTTCGGTCGCGAGCACGTCGCGCGCGAGGGCGAGCGCGCGCGCCGGGTCGACCGGGCCGCGGAGCTGCGGCGCGGCGGCGGCGCTGGCGTGCGGAGCAGGGGCGCCCATCCGGCGGAGTATAACCGAGCGCGCGCGCGTTTCCCTGCGGCGGAGAGGCGAGACCGCATGCGTCGCTGTGCTACATTGACCTCGCGCGACGCGCGTCCCACACGATGCCGCAGACCCTCGAGCTCATCCTGCTCCTGCTCGCCGCGGCCGTGATCGCGGTCGTCGCCTGCCGACTGGTGCGCCTGCCGCCGATCCTGGGCTACCTCCTGGTCGGCCTCGCGGTCGGCCCGCACGCGCTCGCATGGGTGCCCGACTCGGCCGACGTACGCGACCTGGCGGAGTTCGGCATCGTGTTCCTCATGTTCTCGATCGGTCTCGAGTTCAGCCTGCCGCAGTTGAAGGCGATGCGGCGCGCGGTGTTCGGGCTCGGACTCGCGCAGGTCGCGATCACGACCGTCGCCGCGATGGTGGCGCTGCACTTCGTGGGCTACGGCTGGCAGCGGGGCTTCGCGCTCGGCGGCATGCTCGCGATGAGCTCGACCGCGATCGTGTCGAAGATGCTCGCCGAGCGCATGGAGCTCGCGACGCCGCACGGCCGCGACGTGATGGGCATCCTGCTGTTCCAGGACCTCGCGGTCGTCGCGTTCCTGATCGTGATCCCCTCGCTCGGGAAGGGCGGCGGCGAGCTCATGGGCGAAGTCGGCGTGGCCGCGCTCAAGGCGGCTGCGGTCCTCGCGATCATCCTGTTCGCGGGGCAGGCGCCGATGCGCGCGTGGTTCCACATCGTCGCGCGCCGGAAGAGCTCGGAGCTCTTCATGCTGAACCTGCTGCTCGTGACGCTCGGGCTCGCCGCGCTGACCGAGCTCGCGGGGCTCTCGCTCGCCCTCGGCGCCTTTCTCGCCGGCATGCTGATCGCCGAGACCGAGTATCGCTACCAGGTCGAGGAGGACATCAAGCCTTTCCGCGACGTGCTGCTGGGACTCTTCTTCGTCACCGTCGGCATGTTCCTCGACGTGCGCGAGGTCGTCGCGCAATGGCTGTACGTGCTCGTCCTGCTGATCGTGCCGGTCCTCGCGAAGCTCGTCCTCGTCGTGATCCTGTCGCGCGCGTTCGGCCAGCCGCTCGGCACGGCGCTCCGCACCGGCTTCTACCTCGCCCAGGCGGGCGAGTTCGCGCTCGTCATGCTCGCGCTCGCGGTGGAGAGCAAGGTCCTCGGACCTCCGCTCACGCAGGCGGTGCTGGCCGCGATGGTGCTGTCGATGCTCACTGCGCCGCTCGTGATCCACTTCGCCGAACCCGTGGTGCGCAGGCTCACCGCGAACGACTGGCTCGCGCGCGCGGCGCAGATCACGCGGATCGCGGCGACGACGATGGCGCGGCAGGATCACGTCATCATCTGCGGCTACGGACGGAGCGGGCAGAACCTCGCGCGGCTCCTCGAGGCCGAGGACATCCCGTTCATCGCGCTCGACTCGGATCCCGAGCGCGTGCGCGAGGCCACGGGCGAAGGGAGCAGCGTCGTCTACGGCGATGCCGGCCGCAAGGAAGCGCTGCACGCGGCCGGGCTCGGGAAGGCGCGCGCGGTCGTCGTCACGTTCGCGGACACGGCGACCGCGCTCAAGATCATGCACCACGTGCGTGAGGCGCGCCCCGAGCTGCCGGTCGTCGTGCGCACGCTCGACGACAACGAGCTCGACCGCCTGCTCACCGCCGGCGCGGCCGAGGTCGTCCCGGAAGTGCTCGAGGGAAGCCTGATGCTCGCCACGCACTCGCTCCTCCTGCTCGGGATTCCGCTCAATCGCGTGCTGAAGCGGATCCGCGCGATCCGCGAGGAGCGTTACGGCCTGTTCCGCGGCTTCTACCGTGGCGCGTCCGACGCCGCGGATGCGGCCGAGAACCTGCAGCCGCGACTGCACTCGGTGCTGCTGCCGGATCGCGCTCGCGCGATCGGCCGGTCGCTCGCGGACGTGGAGCTCGCGGGCCTCGTCGAGGTGACCGGCGTGCGGCGCAAGGGGACGCGCTCGCAGCGGCCGGATCCGGGCTGGGTGTTCGAGGAGGGGGACGTCGTCGTGCTGCTCGGACGGCCGGAAGAACTCGCGCTGGCGGAGCAGAAGCTGCTGAAGCGCTGATGCCGCCCTTCGTCGCCTGCAGGCGACTCCCGCGCGGGCGCCGTCCCGGCGTCGCCGCCGACCGAGCGCAACGCCCCGAAGCAGCGGCGGGATCGCGTGCCGAGGCGGACGGCCGCGCCCAACCGACCCCAGCGCGGATGCGGTCGCACCTTTCCGCTGGCGGGGCGGGCCTCGCCGCCGGTGCAGCGCAGAGGGGGCAGCGCTGCAACTGACCGCGGGTCATTGTGACGGGGGGAGTGTCGGGCTACAATCGCACTCCTTTCTTGTCCTGCCCCTCACCCCGGTGCCGCACTCCGCCGGCGCGGCCGTCGCGCAATCCTCGGCCACGTCCTCCGAAATCGCCGTCCTGCTCGACGCCGTCACGTTCGGCTACGACGCCGCGCACACGGTGCTCGACGGCATCTCGATGTCGATCCCGCGCGGCAAGGTCGTCGCGATCATGGGCGGCTCGGGCTGCGGCAAGACGACGATCTTCCGGCTGATCGGCGGCCAGCTCCGGCCGCGGTCGGGCCGCGTGATCGTCGGCGGGCTGTCGGTGCCCGACCTCGATCGCGACGCCCTGTTCGCGCTGCGGCGCAAGTTCGGCGTGCTGTTCCAGTTCGGCGCGCTGTTCACCGACATGACCGTGTTCGAGAACGTCGCATTCACGATGCGCGAGCACACGGACCTGCCCGAGGAGCTCGTGCGCGATCTCGTGCTGATGAAGCTCCACGCGGTCGGCCTGCGCGGCGCCGCGCAGCTCATGCCCTCCGAGCTGTCGGGAGGGATGGCGCGTCGCGTCGCGCTCGCCCGCGCGATCGCGCTCGACCCGATGCTCGTGCTCTACGACGAGCCGTTTGCGGGCCTCGACCCGATCTCGCTCGGCGTCGTCGGCCAGCTGATCCGCAAGCTCAACGACGCGCTGGGCATCACCTCGGTGGTCGTCACGCACGACGTCTACGAGTCGATGAAGATCGTCGACTACATGTATTTCGTGTCGGAGGGCCGGATCGTCGCCGAAGGCACGCCCGACGCCATGCGGACGACGGCCGACGCCTTCGTGCGCCAGTTCATCGATGCCGAGGCGGACGGCCCGGTCCCGTTCCACTATCCGGCGCCGCCGTACCGCGACGAGGTGTTCGCCCGTGTCTAGCGCCGCGCAGGAAGGTCTCGCGAACGGGCTGCGGCGCCTCGGCGCGTTCGCGACGGGCGGCCTCGGGCGGCTGGGCTATGCCGCGCGCTTCTTCGTCGCGGTCGGGTTGAACACGCCGGCCGCGTTTCGCCGGCTCCACCTCACGCTCCGCGAGATCTACTTCTCGGGCGTGCTCTCGCTCATCATCATCCTCGTGTCGGGGCTCTTCGTGGGGATGGTGCTGGCGCTGCAGGGCTACGACGTGCTGCAGCGCTACGGCGCCGACGAGTCGCTCGGCATCCTGGTCGCGCTGTCGCTCGTACGGGAGCTCGGCCCCGTCGTCGCGGGCCTCCTCTTCGCGAGCCGCGCGGGCAGCGCCGTGACCGCGGAGATCGGGCTCATGAAGGCCACCGAGCAGCTGGCCGCGATGGAGATGATGGCGGTCGATCCGCTCGCGCGCGTCGTCGCGCCGCGGTTCTGGGGCGGCGTCATCTCGATGCCGCTGCTGGCCGCGCTCTTCTCCACGCTCGGCGTCTTCGGCGCCTACCTCGTGGGGGTGCGGCTGATCGGCATCGACGCCGGCGCCTTCTGGGGCAACATGCAGGCGGCCGTCGACTTTCGCGACGACATCGTCAACGGCGTCATCAAGAGCGTGGTCTTCGGCGCGGCCGTCAGCCTGATCGCGGTCTTCGAGGGTTACGACGCGAGGCCGACCGCAGAAGGCGTGTCGAGCGCGACCACACGGACCGTGGTCGAGAGCGCGCTCGCGATCCTCGCGCTCGACTTCGTGCTGACGGTGTTCATGTTCCACGGACCGAGGTCGTGAGCGGATGAACCGGACCACGCTGGACCTCTGGGTCGGCCTCTTCGTCGCGCTCGGCATCGGCGCGATCCTGTTCCTCGCGTTGCGGGTCGGCAACCTCGTCTCGTTCGGCGGCACGCCCGGCTATCAGCTGGAGGCGCAGTTCGACAACATCGGCGGGCTCAAGCTGCGCGCGCCGGTGAAGGCGGCGGGCGTCGTCGTCGGCCGCGTCGAGCGGATCCGGCTCGACCCGAAGTCCTACCAGGCGGTCGTCACGATGAAGATCGACAACGGCTACGAGTTCACGTCCGACACGATCGCGTCGATTCTCACCTCGGGCCTGCTCGGCGAGGTGTACATCGGGCTCGACGCCGGCGGCGACCCGAAGATGCTCGCGAACGGCTCGAAGATCGTCAAGACGCAGTCGGCGGTCGTGCTGGAAAAGCTGATCGGCCAGTTCCTGTTCGACAAGGCGGCCAACGGAGGCGCGAAGTGACGGCCCTCGTGCGCGCCGCCGGCGCGGCGATGCTCGGCGCGCTGTGCGCCGGCTGCGCGACGGCGCCCTCGAAGGTCGATCCGCTGGAGCCGATGAACCGCGCGCTCTACCAGGTGCACGACGCGCTCGATTCCGCGTTCGCGAAGCCGGTGGCGGAGGGTTACGAGGCGATCGTGCCCAAGGTCGTGCGCACCGCGTTCTCGAACGTGTTCTACAACATCGACGACCTCTTCTCGGCGGTCAACGGACTCCTGCAGGGCAAGCCCGACAAGGCCGGCAACGACCTCGGACGCGTGATGGTCAACACGCTATTCGGGCTGGGCGGCCTGATCGACATCGCGACCGAAGCCGGGATCGAGCGCGGCAACGAGGACTTCGGCCAGACGTTCGCCGTGTGGGGCTTTCCGCAGGGCCCGTATCTCTTCATCCCGCTGTTCGGCCCGACGACGGTCCGCGACGGGACCGGCGTGCTCGTCCGCATCGGCCTCGGCCCCGTGGGCTTCATTCCCGACGTGCCGGTGCGCAACTCGATCTACGGCCTCGGATACGTCGACCTCCGGGCCCAGGCCCTCGACGCGGGCGACCTCCTGGACCAGGCGGCGCTCGATCGCTACACGTTCATCCGCAACGCATATCTGCAGCGGCGCCGCTACCTGGTCTACGACGGCAAGCCGCCCCCCGAGGAGGACGACCAGTGATCACGACTCCCCGCGCCGGCCTCGCGGCCATTGCGCTCGCCGCGCTCGTCGCCGTCGCACTGCCCGCCCGCGCGCAGGAAGCGCCCGACGCGCTGGTCAAGCGCGTGTCGGGCGACGTCATCGCGACGATCAAGGCCGACCCGCGGATCCAGGCGGGCGACCAGGCGCGCATCCGCGAGATGATCGAGGTCAAGCTGCTCCCGCATTTCGACTTCATGCGGATGACGGCGCTCGCGATGGGCAAGAACTGGCGGGCGGCGACGCCCGAGCAGCAGAAGCGCCTCGCCGACGAGTTCAAGACGCTCCTCGTCCGCACGTATTCGACGGCGCTCAACAAGTACCGCGACGAGACGATCGAGTTCAAGCCGCTGCGGATGAACCCGGGCGACACCGACGTCGTGGTCCGCACGCAGGTGATGCGGCAGGGCGCGCAGCCGGTCCAGATCGACTACAGCCTCGAGAAGTCGGCCGACGGCTGGAAGGCGTACGACGTCGTGATCGGCGGCGTCTCGCTCGTCACGAACTACCGCGACGAGTTCAACCAGCAGGTGCAGAGCGGCGGGATCGACGGGCTCGTCAAGACGCTCGCCGAGCGCAACAAGGGCGGCACTGCCAAATGATGGCGGACCGCAGCGCGGGCGCGGAGCCGGCACGCGGGTTCGTGGCCGAGGACGACGGCGCCCGCTGGTCGTACGAAGGGCCGCTCACGTTCGCGGAGGCGGGGCCGGTGCTGGCCGCGGCCCACTCGCTCGCGCTCCCGCGCGACGGCCGCGTGGACCTCGGCCACATCGGTGCATTCGATTCGGCGGCCGTCGCCGTGCTCGTCGCGCTCGCGCGCCGCGCGGCGGGCGAGGGACGCTCGATCACCTTCGGCGGGCTTCCGCAGGGCCTTCGCGCGCTCGCCGCGCTCTACGGCGTCGAGGAGATTCTCGCCGGCTGATCGCGCGCGGCCCGGACCGGGCGCGCACGGGGTTGCCGGGTTTCCGTTCCGCATGACCGCTGCCGTCGAATTCGTGGAGGTCGCCCGCCGCTTCGGCCCGGTGCAGGCGCTCGCGGGCGTGAGCTTCGCCGTCGCGCCGGGCGAGTTCTTCGGCCTGCTCGGGCCGAACGGCGCCGGCAAGACGACGCTGATCTCCATCGCCGCGGGGCTCACGCGCGCGGACGCCGGCACGACGCGCATCCTCGGACACGACGTCGTGCGCGACTACCGCGCCGCCCGCCGCGCGCTCGGCGTCGTCCCGCAGGAGCTCGTCTTCGATCCCTTCTTCACGGTGCGCGAGACGCTCGAGCTCCAGTCCGGGTACTTCGGCATCCGCGACAACGGCGACTGGATCGACGAGATACTGCACCATCTCGACCTCGCCGGGAAGGCGAACGCCAACATGCGCTCGCTCTCGGGCGGGATGAAGCGCCGCGTGCTGGTCGGCCAGGCGCTGGTGCACAAGCCGCCCGTCATCGTGCTCGACGAGCCGACCGCAGGCGTCGACGTCGAGCTCCGCCAGAGCCTCTGGGCGTTCATCCGCAAGCTGAACGCGGACGGCCACACGATCATCCTCACGACCCATTACCTCGAGGAGGCCGAGGCGCTCTGCGGGCGCATCGCGATGCTCAAGGCGGGGCGCGTCGTCGCGCTCGACACGAAGCACGCGCTGCTGTCGCGCTTCGCGGGGATCACGGTGCGGCTCGTCGCCGACCGGGTGCCGGCCGCGTGGCAGCCGCGCGTGCTGCGCGAGCAGTCGGGGATCCGCTACATCGGCCTCGAGCGCTACGCCGACCTCGAAGGGCTCCTGGCCGCGCTGCGCGACGACGGCATCGCGATCCGCGAGCTCGCGCTCGAGGAGGCCGACCTCGAGGACGTGTTCCTGAAGATCATGGCGAGCGAGGCGCGCGCCGAGCGGGTGGGGATGTCGGCGTGATCCGCATCGCCGGCGCCGGATGGCCGACGCTCCTCTACAAGGAGCTCCTCCGCTTCTGGAAGGTCGCGTTCCAGACGATCGCGGCGCCGGTGCTCACCGCGCTCCTCTACCTCCTCATCTTCTCGCACGTGCTCGAGTCGCGCGTGACGGTGTTCGACGGCCAGGTCCGCTACACGGCGTTCCTCGTGCCCGGCCTCGTCATGATGTCGGTGCTGCAGAACGCGTTCGCGAATTCGAGCTCGTCGCTGATCCAGTCGAAGATCACCGGCAACCTGATCTTCCTGCTGCTGCCCCCGCTCTCGCCGCCGGATCTCTTCGCCGCCTACGTGCTCGGCGCGATGGTGCGCGGGCTCGTCGTCGGGCTCGGCGTGTTCGCGGTCACGCTGCTGTTCGACCCGTCGCTCGCCGCGATGCCGCATCCGCTCTGGGCGCTCGCGTTCGCGCTCCTCGGCAGCTGCATCCTGGGCACGCTCGGCCTGATCGCCGGGATCTGGGCCGACAAGTTCGATCAGCTGGCGGGCTTCCAGAACTTCATCATCGTGCCGCTGACGTTTCTGTCCGGCGTCTTCTATTCGATCCACTCGCTGCCGCCGTTCTGGCAGGGGCTGTCGCGCTGGAATCCGTTCTTCTACATGATCGACGGGTTTCGCTACGGCTTCTTCGGAAGATCGGACGTGCCGCCGTCGATCTCCCTCGCGCTCGTCGCCGCGTGCGCCGTCGTGCTGTCGGCGCTCACGCTCGCGCTCCTGCAGAGCGGCTGGAAGCTCCGCCACTGACATGCCTACTGCACAGTCGATCGAGCGCGCGATCGCGGATCACCTCCCGTGCGAGCACGTCGCGGTGCGCGGCGACGGCCACCACTGGGAGGCGCTCGTCGTGAGCGCGCGCTTCGAGGGGCTGCCGAAGGTTCGGCAGCACCAGCTCGTCTATGCGGCGCTCGGCGATGCGATGCGCGAGGAGATCCACGCGTTGTCGATGACGACGCTCACGCCGGCGCAATGGGCCGCGGCGAAGGGCGTCTAGGGCCGACATGGACCGGCTGGTCATCGAAGGCGGCGCGCCGCTGTCCGGCGAAGTGCGGGTGTCGGGCGCGAAGAACGCCGCGCTGCCGCTCCTCTGCGCGTCGCTCCTGACGGCGGAGCCGCTCGTGCTCTCGAACGTCCCGCGTCTCAACGACGTGCGCACGATGCAGACCCTGCTCGCGCAGATGGGCGTCCGCCAGGACGCGCGCGAGGCGGGGAACATCGCGCTCGACGCGTCGTCGATCGACTGGCCGCTCGCCCCCTATGAGCTCGTGAAGACGATGCGGGCGTCGATCCTGGCGCTGGGCCCGCTCGTCGCCCGCTGCGGCGAGGCGCGGGTCTCGCTGCCGGGCGGCTGCGCGATCGGATTGCGACCCGTCGATCAGCACGTCAAGGGGCTGGAGGCCATGGGGGCCGAGATCGACCTCGAGCACGGCTACATCAGCGCGCGGGCGAAGCGGCTGCGCGGCGCCCGCTTCGTCTTCGACGTCGTCACCGTCACGGGCACCGAGAACCTGATGATGGCGGCGACGCTGGCCGAGGGGACGACGACGCTCGAGAATGCCGCGCGCGAGCCCGAGATCGCCGACCTCGCGCGCTGCCTCGCGGCGATGGGCGCGCGGATCGCGGGCGCAGGCACCGACCGCATCACGATCGAGGGCGTGCCGCGGCTCGCCGGTGCCAGGCACGCGATCATGCCGGACCGCATCGAGACCGGCACGTTCCTGGCCGCGGTCGCGGCGGCGGGCGGCGAGGCGACGCTCGCGGGCGCGGAGGCCGGCACGCTCGACGCCGTCGTGACGAAGCTGACCGAGGCCGGCGCGCAGATCGAGGCGACGCCGGGCGCGATCCGCATTGCGCGGCACGACCCGCTCGCGGCATTCACGCTGCGCACGGCGCCGTATCCCGCGTTCCCGACCGACATGCAGGCGCAGATGATGGCGGTTGCCGCGTGCGCCCGCGGCACTTCGACGATCACCGAGACGATCTTCGAGAACCGCATGATGCACGTGCAGGAGCTGACGCGGCTCGGCGCCGACATCGACGTCGAGGGCAGCACCGCGATCGTCCGCGGCGTGCCGCAGCTCACCGGCGCGACCGTGATGGCGACCGACCTCCGCGCCTCCGCGTGCCTGGTCATCGCGGGGCTCGTCGCCGCGGGACCGACGACGATCGACCGCATCTACCACCTCGATCGCGGCTACGAGCGGATCGAGGACAAGCTCTCGGCGCTCGGCGCGCGCATCCGGCGCGAACCTGTCGCCTCATGACCGACCTCCGGGCCTCGCCGCTCGGCCACGCGGCGGCGTGGTCCGAGGGGCACGACGCGGGGCTCCTCTTCCCCGTCGAGCGCGCGCCGCTGCGCGCCGAACTCGGCCTCGGGGAGAGCCCGCCGTTCCGCGGCGTCGACCTCTGGAATGCCTACGAGCTCAGCTGGCTCGACGCGAGCGGCAAGCCCGACGTCGCGATCGCCGCGTTCGCCGTTCCCGCCGAGTCGCCCCGGATCGTCGAGTCGAAGTCGGTCAAGCTCTATCTCACGGCGCTCAACCTCGTCCGGTTCGCATCGCGCGACGAGGTCGCCGCGACGATCGCACGCGACCTCGCGGCGGCCACCGGGGCGCCGGTCGACGTCGGGCTCACGCCCCCCGGTGCGTTCGCGCGGCTCCCGCACGCGGAGCTCGAGGGCGATTGCCTGGACGGCCTCGTGCTCGATGGCGGCGACGAGGCGCCCGACCCGGGGACTCTCGAGTCCGGCGGCGACATCGTGGCCGAGACGCTGATGAGCCGTCTCTTCCGCTCGGTCTGCCCGGTGACGGGGCAGCCGGACTACGCGAGCGTCCAGATCCGTTATCGCGGCCGGCGGATCCACCGCGCGCGGCTCCTCCGCTATCTCGTGTCCTACCGCCGGCACCCCGGCTTCCACGAGCACTGCGTCGAGCGGATCTTCACCGACGTCTGGCGGCGCTGCGGCCCGGACGCGCTCGCCGTCTATGCCCGGTTCACGCGGCGCGGCGGCATCGACATCAACCCGTTCCGGACGAGCGGGCCAGAGCCTTCCCCGTCGAACGCGCGTACGGCACGGCAGTAAGGAGCCTGGGCGCGAACGTCGTTTGGCGGCATATCCGACTGGTTTGCTGGGATTTGTGCCGCGATGCAACATCCCCACGGCGGCAAACCGCGGTTTGGCCGCAATGCCCGTGACGCCGACCCCGAAACCCGCTATGATGCTGCGGCGCAGCAAAATCGGACAGCGGAGAACTTCATGGAATTTGCGGGCAAGGTCGCAGTGATCACGGGCGCGGCGAGCGGCATCGGCCGCGCGGTCGCCGTCGAAATGGCGCGTCGCAACGTGCGCGCGATGGCGCTGGTCGACATGGGCGAAACGGTCGATCAGGTCGCGGCCGACATCAACGCCAAGGCCGACCGCAAGATCGCGTGGGCCTACCGCGGCGACGTGACCGACGAGACGTTTCGCGCGTCCGTCTACGACGACATCAGCCGCGAGGTCGACACCGTCACGATCTGCGTGCCCGCGGCCGGCATCACGCGCGACGATCTCGCGGTTCGCGTCGACCGCGAGACCGGAAAGGCGCGGATCTATCCGGGCGAGAAGTTCCGGCAGGTGCTCGAAGTCAACCTGATGGCGCCGGTCTACTGGTCGCTCGAGATGATCGGCCGCATCGCCGAGAATCGGGCCGCGCGGGGCTTGCGGCGCTGGCAACCCGTCGAGGGGATGCAGGGCGCGATCGTGTTCATTGGTTCCGTGTCGTCGCAGGGCAATCGCGGCCAGATCTCCTACGCGAGCGCGAAGGCCGGGCTCGAGGGCGCCGCCGCGACGATCATGAAGGAGGCCGTCTTCCATGGCGTGCGCTGCGGCGTGATCCATCCGGGGTTCACGGACACACCGATGGTGCGCGCGATGGGCGACGACTACATCAGCAAGAACATCCTGCCGTTCACGCAGTTGTCGCGCCTGATTCGCCCCGAGGAGATCGCCGACGCGATCTGCTTCATGCTCGCGAACTCGGCGGTGAGCGGCGAGCTCTGGGCCGACGCCGGCTGGCACGCCCCGGCCTAGCCGCGCCCGGACCCTCGGCCGGGCGATGCAATCAGGTCGCCGCCGGCGAGGCCGGATAGCGCCCGTCGAAGTACTCGCGCAGCGACTGGAGCTCGTGGTGGACGTCGCCGGGGAAGCCCCGGCGTCCGCCGCGGCGGTCGACGAGCAAGGAGTCGAGGTAGACGGTCAGCGCCGGCACGTCGTTCCCTGCACGCGCCAGCGCGTTGGCGATGCGCGGATATTCACGCAGCAGCGCCGCCGGCTGGATCTCGGGCGGCAGCGCGTCGAACCACTTGAGCGTCGCCGGCAGCGCCTGGTTGATCGGCCGCGCGCGCCGCTGCGCGCGCGATTCCGCGTCCGAGGGTCCGCCGTGCGTCATCCGGATTGGGCTCGAGGGGTCCTAAGGCCTTCCCGAAGGCATTATGACAGGCTCCGCGCGCCCCCGGGTCTTTCCGGGCTCACAGGGGCAGGAAGAGCGCGGTGGCTAGCGTCTGCACGACTTTCCGGATCGTCCGGTTCGTGCGCTGCGCGGCGATCTGCGCCATCGCGTCCTGGTAGGCGATCATCTTGCCGAACTCCCGCTCGAACGAGAGGTTGCTGACGTCGCCCCGGGCCTCGTTCGACAGGAGCAGCGGCTCGCCGTGCGCGTCGCGCGCGTTGGCCAGCTTCCACGCGGCGATCTCGATGTTGCGGGCGGCGTTGTAGAGCTTCTGCGCGTCGAGGACGTCGGTCAGGTAGAGCTCGGTCTTGCCGTTGTAGGAGAGGAACACCATGCTCGAGAGGCCGACGCCGAACGCGAACACGCGGTCCCCGGTGTACTCCGGCCTGAGCGCGAGGAGCACCGCATCGGCGCCGCGGACGTTGCCGAGCTCCGCGAAGCGGAAATCGGCGTGCGGGTCGAACGCGCGCGCGACGGCGGCGTCGAGGCTCGCGTAGCCGCCCTTTCGCCACTCGCGCGGATTCCTGCGGTAGAGCTTCTCCATCAGGAGCCGCGCGGAAGCGAGGCATTCGCGCAGGTGCACCTCCGCCGCGACGTCGATGTCGGACTTCGCGAGGTCGCTGGCGCGGAACTCGCGCTCCGAGGGCGGGCTCCGGTGACCGGTGGCGGGCGCCGCCCCCGGAAAGTCGGGCGTCGATGCGCAACCCCCGAGGAGAATGCAGGCGGCGAGCGTGCACGCCAGCGCCGGCCGCCGGCGCCGCGTCACGCCGGCAGGCCGGCCTTCTGCAGCCCCTCGCGCAAGTGCTCGCGGTCGCTGTCGAGCCGGTAGTGCAGCGTCAGGAGGTGGCGCTGGATCGAGAACTCGGGGGCGTGTTTCAGCACTTCCTGCGCGTGCGCGGACGCCGCGGTGCGGTCGCCGAGCTGCGCGAGCGACGCGGCCAGGAGCGCGTGCTGAGCGTGATCGGGGCGCGCGACGCGGCTCAGGGCCTCGACGGCCTCCGCGTACTTCCGAGCGCTGTAATACGCGCGCCCGAGGTGGTTCGAGAACCGATCGGGGTGGTAGGGGTTCACCCGCATCGCCTTCAGGATCCATTCGATCCCGTCGTGCGGGCGGCCGAGCCACGTGAGGAGCTCGCCGTTCTGGACGAGGATCAGGTCGTTGTTGGGGTTGAGGCTCAGCGCGCGCGCCTCGTGGAACTGCGCCTTCTCGTGGTCGTCGCAGGCCAGGTTCACCGCGGCGAGAATCCGGTGGACGTCGCTGTCGTTGTCGTCGAGCCCGAGCGCGATCCCGACCTGCTCGATCACCTGCTGCCAGGTTCGCCTGCGGTCCTCGCACCAGCCGTTGACCCAGGCCTGCGCGAGCACGCAGGCCTTCCAGGCGTGGGCGTGCGCGTACTTGGGGTCGAGCGCGAGCGCGCGGTCGAGGATCCGCTGAGCCGCCGCGTTGTCCTCGCGCGTCGAGCGATGGTGGAGGATCTTGCCCGTGAGCACGCATTCGTATGCCGCCATGTTCTCGGTCGGCTTGCGCTTCGCGCGATCCTGGTCGGCGGCCTCGATCCGTCCCGGCAGCGTGCCGACGATCGCGCTCGTGATCTCGTCCTGGATGGCGAAGATGTCCTCGATCCTGCGGTCGTAGCGCTCCGCCCACACGTGACGGTCGGTCTCGGCGTCGATGAGCTGCACCGTCACGCGCACGCGGTCGCCGGCCTTGCGCACGCTGCCTTCGACGACGTAGTGCACGTTGAACTCGCGAGCGATGTCCTGGACCTTGACCGCCTTGCCCTTGTGCACGAACGCGGAATTGCGCGAGATCACGAGGAGGTCGCGGAAGCGGGACAGCTCGGTGATGATGTCCTCGCAGAGACCGTCGACGAAGAACTCCTGCTCGGGATCCCCGCTCATGTTGGCGAAGGGCAGCACGACGAGCGAGGGCTTGCTCGAGGGTGCGGGCTCAGCCGGGGCCGCGCCCGCCGATCCCTGCGGCGCCCGGCGCTGCAGGAGGACGCGGAACGCGCGGACCGGCCGCGCGATGTTCTTGAGCGACCGCTCCCCCAGGTCCTCGAACCCGACGGAGCAGCGCTCGCCCACCTGGTCGCGGACGACCGCCGAGACGCAGATGCCGCCCGGTTCCGAGAGCTCCTGCAGGCGGGCGGCCACGTTCACCCCGTCGCCGAAGATGTCGTCGTCGTCGACGATCACGTCGCCCAGGTTGATGCCGATCCGGAACTGGATCCAGCGCGCGGGCGAGACGTCCGCGTTCCGACGCGTCATCCGCCGCTGGACCTCGACGGCGCACTGCACCGCGTCGACGACGCTCTGGAACTCGACGAGCAACCCGTCGCCCATCGTCTTGATGATGCGGCCGTTGTTCTTGGCGATCACCGGGTCAACGAGCTCGAGCCGGTGCGTCTTGAGCCGCGCGAGCGTTCCCGACTCGTCGGTCTCCATGAGCCGGCTGTAGCCGACCATGTCGGCCGCGAGGATTGCCGCGAGCCTGCGCGCGCCGCCGTTCGCCTCCATTAGGGAGCCTCTGCACAGGTCTTCGCGATGGCGACGGTGGCGTTTCGGGATGGGGTGCGCGAAGCGAGTCGAAGCGAATGGTCGACTCCCTTCGCGAGGCTCGCGACAAAGCAGACCGCCCGAAACGCTCCGTCCCTCCGGGCTGCTGCCCAATGCGGCGTCTGCGGCCTCAGTTGGCAAATGAGGCTCCTCGGCATCGTAGGCTCGGCTACGACCTTCGTCGCGCGTCTTGCATCCATCCGCATTGGGCCGCGCAGCGCCATCGTGAATACCTGTGCAGAGGCTCCCAAGTGCCGTCCTCGCCCGAGGGAGAGCGCCCAGTGTAGCAAGAACGCGTCGCGCGACAGAGCGCGATCGAGCCCTCGCGGCGCGGGCCGGGTTGCATCGGGGCCGCGTTCGTGCACACTTGGACCCCCGATTCCAGGAGAGGCGCGATGACCGTGACGGGCGAAGCGCTGCGCGATCTGCAGGCGCCGGTGAAGGAGCGGTACAAGACGGAGCCCGGCGCGGCGATGGTCACGCTCCGCGCGCGCGGCAGGCTCGGCGAGGGCGTCACCTGCTCGGTCGAGACGGGCCGGGCGCTGGTCGCGGCCGGGCTCCACCCAGCGACGGGCGGCGACGGCCGGAGCGCGTGCTCGGGCGACATGCTGCTCGAGGCGCTCGTCGCGTGCGCGGGCGTCACGCTCAACGCCGTCGCGTCGGCGATGGGCATCGCGCTCCGCGACGCGACGATCCACGCCGAAGGCGATCTCGATTTCCGCGGCACGCTCGGCGTCGACAAGGCGGCGCCCGTCGGCCTGCAGCGCATCCGGCTCCGCTTCGAGCTCGACACCGACGCTCCCGGCGAGCAGATCGCGACGCTCCTGCGTTTGACCGAACGCTACTGCGTCGTCTACCAGACGCTGCGGCAGCCGCCGGAACTCAGCCTTTCGCACCGCGTCGCCGGACGCTGAGCCGAGGCGCCGGCCGGGCTCTCCGGGGCGTCCGGTAGAATGGAGCGTTCCCCGCCGCATCGCTCCCCCTTGGTTGCGCTGACCCTCGCCCTGTCGAAAGGGCGGATCTACGACGAGACGCTGCCGCTGCTCGCGGCGGCCGGCATCGTGCCGTCCGAGGATCCGGAAACCTCGCGCAAGCTCATCCTGTCGACGAACCGCCCCGGCGTGTCGGTCGTGATCGTCCGTGCGTCGGACGTGCCGACCTACGTCCAGCACGGCGCCGCCGACGCCGGCGTGGCCGGCCGGGACGTGCTGCTCGAGCACGGCGGCGAGGGCCTCTACCAGCCGGTCGACCTGGAGATCGCCCGCTGCCGGATGGTCGTCGCGACGAAGCGCGGCTTCGACTGGGCGGCGGCGGTGCAACGCGGCGCGCGCATCCGCGTGGCCACGAAGTACGTGCAGACCGCGCGCGAGCATTTCGCCGCGAAGGGGATGCACGTCGACCTGATCAAGCTGTACGGCTCCATGGAGCTCGCGCCGCTCGTCGGCCTCGCGGACGTCATCGTGGACCTCGTGTCGAGCGGCAACACGCTCAAGGCCAACGATCTGGTCGCCGTCGAGGAGATCATGCCGATCAGCTCGCGCCTCGTCGTCAACCCGGCGTCGCTCAAGCTCAAGCGGGACGTCGTGCAACCGCTGCTCGACGCGATGTCGGCGGCCGTCGCGGGACGGCGGAACGCATGAGCGCGCTCTCGCTCCGCCGCCTCGACGCGCGGGCGCCGGGCTTCGAGCGCGACTTCGCCGCGCTGACCGCATTCGAGGCCGCGCAGGATCCGTCCGTCGACGCCGCGGTCGCGTCGATCGTCGCCGACGTGCGCGCGCGCGGGGACGCGGCGCTCGTCGAGTACACGGCGCGGTTCGACCGCCTGCGCGTCACGAGCGCGGCCGAGCTCGAGATCGCGCCGGCCGCGATGCGCGCCGCGTTCGGCGCGTTGCCCGCCGCCGAGCGCGGAGCGCTCGAGACGGCGGCGGCGCGCATCCGCGCCTACCACGAGCGGCAGAAGATGACATCGTGGAGCTATCGCGAAGCCGACGGCAGCGAGCTCGGGGCGCAGGTGACGCCGCTCGACCGTGTCGGCGTCTACGTGCCCGGCGGCAAGGCGGCGTATCCGTCTTCGGTGCTGATGAACGTCGTGCCGGCGCACGTCGCGGGCGTCGCGGAGATCGTGATGGTCGTGCCGACGCCCGACGGCGCGCGCAATCCGCTGGTGCTCGCCGCCGCGCATCTCGCGGGCGTGACGCGCGCGTTCGCGATCGGCGGCGCGCAGGCCGTCGCGGCGCTCGCCTACGGCACGGCGACGGTGCCCGCCGTCGACAAGATCTGCGGCCCCGGAAACGCGTACGTCGCCGCGGCTAAGCGCCGGGTGTTCGGCGCGGTCGGCATCGACATGGTCGCGGGCGCCTCCGAGATCCTGGTGATCGCCGACGCGAGCGCGAATCCCGACTGGGTCGCGATGGACCTCTTCTCGCAGGCGGAGCACGACGAGCTCGCGCAGGCGCTGCTCGTCACGCCGGATCTCGCCATCCTCGACGCGGTGGCCGCGAGCGCGGAACGGCTGATCGCGACGATGCCGCGGCGCGCGATCATCGCGGCGTCGCTCGCGAACCGCGGCGCGCTGATCGCGGTCCGCGACCTCGACGAGGCGTGCGCGATCGCGAACCGCGTCGCCCCCGAGCATCTCGAGCTGGCCGTCGCCGATCCCGCGGCGCTGCTGCCGAAGATCCGGCACGCGGGCGCGATCTTCATGGGCCACCACGCGTCGGAGTCGCTCGGCGATTACTGCGCCGGGCCCAACCACGTGCTGCCGACGGGCCGCACCGCGCGCTTCTCGTCGCCGCTCGGCGTCTACGACTTCCAGAAGCGCTCGTCGCTGCTCCGGCTCTCGGCCGCCGCGGCGCGCACGCTCGGCCCGGTCGCGGCGACGCTCGCACGCGGCGAAGGGCTCGTCGCGCACGCGCGGAGCGCCGAGCTCCGCTACGAGCCGGAGCGCTGACGTGAACCGGCGTCTCGACGGCACCGAGCCCGCGAAGACGGCGGCGGGGCTCGTCGAATCCACGGTCCGGCCCGAGATTCGCGCGCTCGCGAAATACGCGGTCGCCAAGGCCGGCGGCATGATCAAGCTCGACGCGATGGAGTCGCCGTTCGAGCTGCCGGCCCCCGTCCGGTCGAAGGTCGCGGCGGCGGTGGCCGGGGCGCCGGTCAACCGGTATCCGGACGGTGGCGCCGACGCGCTCAAGGCGGCGCTCGTCGAAGCGTTCGCACTGCCAGGGCCGGAGCGCGTGATCCTCGGCAACGGCTCGGACGAGCTGATCCAGATCGTCACCACGGCGCTCGCGCGTCCGGGCGCGGCCGTGGTCGCGCCCGAGCCGTCGTTCGAGATGTACCGGATCGACGCGCTCTTCGCCGGGATGCGCTACGCCGGCGTGCCGCTCCGCGCGGATTTCGCGCTCGACGCCGACGCGATGGAGGCCGCGATCGCGCGCGAGCGTCCCGCGCTCGTCTGGCTCGCGTACCCAAACAACCCGACGGGCAATCTCTTCGAGGTGGCCGCCGTCGAGCGCGTGCTCCGCGCCGCCCCCGGCCTCGTCGTCGTCGACGAGGCGTATCACGCGTTCGCGGGCGCGAGCTTTCTGCCGCGGCTCGCGGAGTTCCCGAACCTGCTCGTGCTGCGCACCGTGTCGAAGATCGGGATGGCAGGACTGCGGCTCGGCTACGCTGCGGCAGCGTCCGAATGGATCGCCGAGCTCGACAAGGTGCGGCCGCCGTATAATCTCAACGCGCTCACGCAGGCGGTGGCGCCGGTGCTCCTCGCCGAGCGCGGGATGCTCGACGAGTGGGCCGCGACGCTTCGGGGCGAGCGCGCGCGGCTCGAGGCCGCGCTCGCGCGCCTGCCGGGCGTGACGGTGTTCCCGTCGCGGACGAACTTCGTGCTGGTGCGGGTTCCCGACGCGCCGCGCCGCTTCGAGGCGCTGCGTGCCGCGGGCATTCTCGTCAAGAGCCGGCACGGCGTGCACCCGCTGCTCGAGCACTGCCTGCGCATCACCGTGGGAGCCCCGGCCGAGAACGACGCGCTGCTCGCGGCGTTTGCCGCCGCCGACCGATGAACACGACACGCCCCCGCACCGCGAAGGTCGAACGCAGCACGCGCGAGACGCGGATCGCGGTGACCGTCGACCTCGACGGCACCGGCCGCGCGCAGGTCGCGACGGGCGTGCCGTTCCTCGACCACATGCTGGATCAGCTCGCGCGCCACGGGCTCGTCGACCTCACGGTGGAGGCGAAGGGCGATCTGCACATCGACGCGCATCACACGGTCGAGGACATCGGGATCACGCTCGGGCAGGCCGTCCGCGAGGCGCTCGGCGACAAGGCCGGCCTCACGCGCTTCGGGCACGCGTACGCGCCGCTCGACGAGGCGCTCTCGCGCGTGGTCATCGACCTGTCGGGCCGTCCGGGACTCGAGTTCCACGTGCCGTTCGCGCGGGCGATGATCGGCGCATTCGACGTCGACCTCGCGCACGAGTTCTTCCAGGGCTTCGTCAACCACGCGCAGGTCACGCTCCACGTCGACAACCTGCGCGGCCAGAACGCGCACCACCAGGCCGAGACCGTTTTCAAGGCGTTTGCCCGGGCCCTGCGCATGGCCATGGCGCCCGACCCGCGCGCGGGCGGCGCCATTCCGTCGACCAAGGGCACCTTGTAGGAATTTCCTGGCGGGCTCCGGCCGCGAGCCGATTGCCCTTCCGCGCAGGCGCACCCCGATCCGCTTCCCCGATGGACATCGCCGTCGTCGACTACGGGATGGGCAACCTGCGCTCGGTCGCGAAGGCGCTCGTCCGCATCGCGCCCGATCTCGATATCGGCGTCACCGCCGATCCGGACGAGATCGGACGGGCGGAACGGGTCGTGCTTCCCGGCCAGAGCGCGATGCCCGACTGCATCCGCTGCCTCGACGCGAGCGGGCTGCGCGCCGCGGTGCTCGACGCTGCGCGCACCCGACCCTTCCTTGGCATCTGCCTCGGACTCCAGATGCTGTTCGAGGCGAGCGAGGAGGGGCCGACGCCGGGCCTCGCGGTCCTGCCGGGGCGCGTCGTGCGCTTTCGCGACGGCGCGATGACGCTGCCCTCCGGCGAGCGCCTCAAGGTGCCGCACATGGGCTGGAGCCCCGTGCGGCAGGTGCGCGCGCATCCGCTGTGGGCCGGGATTGCCGACGGCGAGCGCTTCTACTTCGCGCACAGCTACCATCCGGTGCCCGCCGACCCCTCGCTGACCGCGGGAACGTCGGACTACCCGGCGCCGTTTACTTGCGCCGTTGCCCGGGCTAATATCTTCGCGACGCAATTCCATCCGGAAAAAAGCCACCGCGCCGGATTGCAGCTGCTCGCCAACTTCGTCGCCTGGGACGGGCGCAGCTGAGCTCGTTCCGTCTCGACTCCGGCTCCTCATCCCGCCCGCCGCGCGCCGCCGCGACCCGCCGCTCCCGCCGTCACCCGCCATGCAGATCATTCCCGCGATCGACATCAAGGACGGGCACTGCGTGCGGTTGAAGCAGGGCGAGATGCACTCGGCGACCGTCTTCTCCGAGGATCCGGCCGCGATGGCGCAGCACTGGCTGGAGCAGGGCGCGAAGCGCCTGCACCTCGTCGACCTGAACGGCGCCATCGCGGGCGTGCCGAAGAACGAGCTCGCGATCCGCGAGATCGTCAGCGTGATAGGCGAGGAGATCCCGGTGCAGCTCGGCGGCGGCATCCGCGACCTCGACACGATCGAGCGCTATCTCGACGACGGCATCACGTACGTCATCATCGGCACCGCCGCGGTCAAGAACCCGGGCTTCCTGCACGACGCGTGCTACGCGTTTCCGGGCCACATCATCGTCGGGCTCGACGCGCGCGACGGCAAGGTCGCGACCGACGGCTGGTCCAAGATGACGGGCCACGACGTGATCGACCTCGCGAAGAAGTTCCAGGACTACGGCGTCGAGGCGGTCATCTACACCGACATCGGGCGCGACGGCATGCTGACCGGCGTCAACGTCGAGGCCACGGTGCGGCTCGCGCGCGAGCTCAAGGTGCCGGTGATCGCGTCGGGCGGCATCGCGTCGCTCGCCGACATCGAGCAGCTCCTGCCCTACGAGAAGGAAGGCATCATCGGCGCGATCGCAGGCCGCGCGCTCTACGAAGGCAAGCTCGAGTTCAAGGCCGCGCTCAAGGCCGCGAAGGGCTGAGCGCCGCTTCCGACCCGGGGCGGCGCCGGCGCTTGCGCGATAATGGCGCATGGGCCTCGCCAAGCGGATCATCCCCTGCCTCGACGTCGCGGAGGGCCGCGTCGTCAAGGGCATCAACTTCGTCAACCTGCGCGACGCCGGCGACCCGGTCGAGGTCGCGCGCCGCTACGACGAGCAGGGAGCCGACGAGCTCGCGTTCCTCGACATCCGCGCGAGCGTCGAGACGCGCGGGCTCCTCTACCACATGATCGAGGCGGTCGCCGACGAGGTCTTCATCCCGCTGACGGTGGGCGGCGGCGTCAGCTCGGTCGACGACGTCCGCGCGCTCCTGAACGCGGGCGCCGACAAGGTCAGCATCAACACGGCCGCCGTGCGCAACCCCGCTTTCGTGGAGGAAGCGTCGGCACGCTTCGGCGCGCAGTGCATCGTCGCGGCGATCGACGCGAAGCAACTCGCGCCGGAGGCGTGGCAGGTCTACACGCACGGCGGCCGGACGCCTGCGGGAATGGACGCCGTCGAATGGGCGCGCGAGCTCGTCGGCCGCGGCGCGGGCGAGATCCTGCTCACGAGCATGGATCGGGACGGTGCGCGCACGGGCTTCGACCTGGCGCTCACGCGCGCCGTCGTCGATGCGGTCGACGTGCCGGTGATCGCTTCGGGCGGCGTCGGCTCGCTCGAGGACCTGGTGGCCGGAGTGCTCCAGGGTGGCGCGGACGCGGTGCTCGCCGCGTCGATCTTCCACTACGGCGAGTTCACGATCGCGCAGGCGAAGGCGGCGATGGCCGCCGCCGGCATAGAGGTACGGACGTAAGCGGCGAGCCGGGGTTCCGGCGACGTGGAGGCGGCCGATGAAGCAGTGGCTCGATGCGGTGAAGTGGCAGGCCGACGGCCTCGTGCCGGCGATCGCGCAGGACGCGGCGACCGGCAAGGTGCTGACGCTCGCATGGATGAATCGCGAGGCGCTCGCGCTGACCGCGCGCACGCGCGAGGTCCACTACTGGTCGCGCTCGCGCGCGAAGCTCTGGCGCAAGGGGGAGCAGTCGGGCCACGTCCAGCGCGTGCGCGAGATCAGGCTCGACTGCGACGACGATGCGATCCTCGTGGTCGTCGAGCAGGTCGGCGGCATCGCCTGCCATACGGGACGCGAGATCTGCTTCTTCCGCCGGCTTTCCGGCGAGGACTGGGAGACGGTCGAGCCCGTCCGCAAGGACCCGGAGGCGATCTATGGCGCGCGCTGAGGCGGGCGAGACGGGCGACGTCCTCGACCGGGTCGCCGCGACGATCGCGGCGCGTCGCGGCGCCGACCCGGCCACTTCGTACGTCGCGGCGCTCCTCGCGAAGGGCGACGACGCGATCCTGAAGAAGATCGGCGAGGAGGCGACCGAGGCGGTCTTGGCCGCGAAGGACGGTGATAAACTGCGCATCGTCGCGGAGGTCGCGGACCTCTGGTTCCACTGCCTCGTGCTGCTCGCGTCCCGCGGCCTCGGCCCGGCGGACGTCCGCGCGGAGCTCGCGCGGCGCGAAGGCACGTCGGGCATCGCCGAGAAGGCCGCGCGCCGCCGTTGAGCGCCATGGTCGGAGAATCGAGCGTGCAGGACTGCATCTTCTGCAGGATCGTGCGGGGCGAGATCCCCTCGAAGAAGGTCTACGAGGACGACCTCGTGCTCGCGTTTCACGACGTGCGGCCGCAGGCGCCGGTTCACTTCATGCTGGTGCCGAAGCGGCACATCTCGTCGCTCGCCGAGGTCACTCCCGACGACGCGCCGGTGCTCGGGCGGATGCTGAGCCTGGCCGGCCGCCTCGCGCGCGAGCAGGGCTCCCCGGACGGCTTCCGCACGATCGTCAACACCGGCCGCGTCGGCCGCCAGGACGTGATGCACGTCCACATTCACGTCATTGGCGGGCCGGACCCGCTGGGACCGATGCTGCCGCGGTAACGGACACGCAACAAGGAGATCGTCATGGGTGGTTTGAGCATCTGGCACTGGCTGATCGTCCTCCTGGTCGTCGTGCTGATCTTCGGCACGAAGAAGCTGCGCAACATCGGACAGGACCTGGG
>DASQBO010000130.1:0-7510 GCA_035635175.1 Casimicrobiaceae bacterium
GGGGCGCCGCTCGCGCCGCTACACGTCGGCCTCTTCGACCGTGGGCACTATGCGACGGGACGGACCAACGGCCGACCTCGCTCGCTCGGCGACGCGCCTTTCGGGCCTTGGCTCGCTATCGCTCGTCCGCCTCGCTCACTCGAGCATGTGCTCGCGCTGCTCGAGGTTGACCGAGAGCTCGTAGAGGTCGTCGTCGAGCGCGTCGCGCGCCGAAACCATGCCGAGCGGCCGCCCGTGCTCGGCGACCGGCAGGTGGCGGAACCCGCCACGGTGCATGATCCGCATCGCGTGCAGGAACGGCTCGTCGGGGTGGATCGTCTGCGGCTGCGGCGTCATGACGTCGGCCAGGATTGTCGTCGCCGGGTCGCGCCCCGCCGCGATCACGCGGAAGAGCGCGTCGCGTTCGGTGAAGATGCCGATGAGCTTCGTGCCTTCGACGACGAGCAGCGCGCCCTTGCCCTGCGCTCTCATCTGGTTCGCGGCATCGAGCACCGTCGTCGTACGGAACGCGAGGAGCGGCGTCTGGTTGGCGACGACGGAGCGGACGGAACGAATGGCCATGAAACCCTCGCATGAACGTTGTGCGCTACGGAACATTGAGCGCCCCGTGCCCCCCGAAGTCAAGGGGGCCGCGGCAGGCGCCTGTTGACGAGGGGGAATGGGGAGCTTATGTTGGCACTGCCTTCATTGCCAGAAACCGAACCCGAGGGCTGCGCGCGCAATCGCGACCCTTAGCCCGATCGACTCCCGTCACGACCCGGAGGCAACGATGCGATCCCGTTGGTATGCGATTCTCGCCGCCGCCGCCGCGCTCGGCGCGGCGCAGGCCCCGGCCCAGGCGACCTGCTATTTCGTGCTCGACCGCAACGACAACACCATCTATCGCGGCACGCAGCCGCCGGTCGACATGAGCGAGCGCGGCGCCGCCGAGCGCGACGCGATGCGGGCGCGCGGCGAGTACCTGATGTTCGTCGAAACCGAGCCGTGCGCACCGCTCCAGTTCGTCATCGGGCCCGGCACGCCGGGCACGCTGTCGGTCGACACGATCGTCGCGGGCATCCCGTCGATGGCGACGAGCGACCAGGCGGCGGCCGCTGCGGCCGGCGGGCTCGCGACGGGCGCAGGCGTCTCCGGCAAGGGGGCGGCGCGCAGCGCGGGGGCACGGTCCACGGGCTCCTCGTATTCGACGAAGAAGAAATAGCGCCCTTCCCGATCCGCCGCGGTCATGAGGAAAGTGGCGCTCTACAGCCGCTCGCCGGTGCGCGCGCCGGCGAAGGCCGCGCCGCCGACCGTGGCGGATGTGCCTGCCGCGGCGGCGCCCCGCGTGCCGGGCCGCCTGCGGCGCGCGCTCGCCGAGCGCCGCCGGCCGCTCGCGCTCGCCGCGACCGTCGCGATCTCCGCGCTCGCCGCGGTGGCGCTCTACGCCACGCTCCACCCGCCGCCGCGCGCGCTGACGCAGGACGACATCGACGCAGCGGTGCTGCACACGCTCGAGAAGGAGCCCCTCCCCTCGAAGGCGGCCAAGGCCTACGAGGCGATCCGCGAATCGGTGGTGCGCGTGCGCGGGCTCGGCCGCGAGCTGGAGAAGGAAGGCCACATGGTGGAGGGAATCGGCACCGGCGTCGTGATCGTCGACTCCGGGATCATCCTCACCAACCTCCACGTCGTCGCAGGCGCCGAGCGGGTCGAGGTGCGCTTCCACGACGGCTTCGAGTCCGAGGCCACGGTGATCGGCGTGCGGCCGGAGCACGATCTCGCGGTGCTCAAGGCCGCGAAGATTCCCGACGACCTGCCGGCCGCGACGCTGCGGTCGACGGCGGACCTCATGCCGGGCGACGACGTGATCGCCGTCGGCTACCCGTTCGGCATCGGGCCGTCGGTCTCCGCCGGCGTCGTCTCGGGGCTCACGCGCGAGTACCGGTCGCCGAAGGGCGAGCGCGTGCTGACCAATCTGATCCAGTTCGACGCGGCGGTGAATCCGGGCAACTCCGGCGGACCCCTCGTCACCGCCGACGGCGAGGTCGTCGGCATCGTCACCGCGATCCTGAATCCGACCGACCAGCGCGTGTTCATCGGCATCGGCTTCGCCGTCCCCATCGAGAACGCCGCGGCCGCGATCGGCGTCTCGCCGTTCTGAGGAGGGTTTCCATGCACGACCCCGGCAGCCGCGGCGGCGTGACGCCGCTGATGGAGCGCATTCTCTACGAGGTCAAGCGGGTCGTCGTCGGCCAGGACCATTTCCTCGAGCGCGTGCTGGTCGCGATCCTCGCGCAGGGACACCTCCTCGTCGAAGGGGTGCCCGGCCTCGCGAAGACGCTCACGGTGAAGACGCTGGCACGGACCATTCGCGGGACCTTCCGCCGGATCCAGTTCACGCCGGACCTCGTGCCGGCGGATCTCGTGGGCACGCGGATCTACAACCAGAAGACCGGCGAGTTCAACACGTCGCTCGGCCCCGTGTTCACGCACCTGCTGCTCGCCGACGAGATCAACCGCGCGCCGGCCAAGGTGCAGAGCGCGCTGCTCGAGGTGATGCAGGAGTGCCAGGTGACGATCGCGGGCGACACGCACCGGGTGCCGGAGCCCTTCCTCGTGATGGCGACGCAGAACCCCATCGAGACCGAGGGCACCTACCCGCTGCCCGAGGCGCAGGTCGACCGCTTCATGATGAAGGTGCTGGTCGGCTACCCGAGCGAGGAGGAGGAGTTCGTCATCGTCGAGCGCGTGACCGGCGTCGCGCAGGACGTCGTCGCGGTGGCTACGACCGACGAGCTCGCGGCGCTGCAGCGCGAGTGCCGCGCCGGCTACGTCGATCCCTCGCTCATGCAGTACGCGGTGCGCCTCGTCGCGGCGACGCGCGAGCCCGACCGCTTCGGCATCAAGGACGTCGGCCGCTACCTGACGTGGGGCGCGTCGCCGCGCGCGACGATCCACCTGATCGAGGCGGCGCGCGCGCTCGGGTTCCTGCGCGGGCGCAGCTACGTGCTCCCCGAGGACGTGACCGACCTCGCACCCGACGTGCTGCGGCACCGCCTGTCGCTCTCCTACGAGGCGCTGGCCGACGCGGTCACGCCCGACCAGCTCGTGACGCGCATCATGCAGAAGGTGCGCCCGCCGGAGAAGCCGCTCGACACCCATGTCCGCGTCGAACCCGTCGCCAGCGCGGGCGCCTGACGCGCTCCTGCGCCGCCTCGAGTGGACGGTGATCCGTCGACTCGACGGCGTGCTGCATGGCGACTATCGGACGCTGTTCCGCGGCTACGGGCTCGACCTCGCGGATCTCCGCGAGTACGTCTACCACGACGACGTCCGCCACATCGACTGGAACGTGACGGCGCGCCTGCAGACGCCGTACGTCCGCGAGTACAACGAGGAGCGCGAGGTCGCCGCGTGGTTCCTGCTCGACCTCTCGCCGTCGGTCGCGTTCGGGTCGCAGAAGATCGAGAAGCGCGCCGTTGCCGCCGAGTTCGTGGCCGTCCTCGCGCGGATCCTGACCGCGCACGGCAACCGCGTCGGCGCACTGATGTACGGCGACCGCGTCGACACGGTGATCCCGGCGCGCGGCGGGCGGCGCCAGGTGCTGCACCTCCTCCACCGGATGCTGTCCCGCCCCGCGCAGCCGCGCGCCGCGGCGACCAACCTGACCGAGCTCCTGCACACTGCGTGGCGCGTCGCGCCGCGGCGCTCGCTCGTGTTCGTCGTGTCGGACTTCATCAGCACGCCGGGCTGGGAGCAGCCGCTCGCGCGCCTCGCGCAGCGCCACGACGTCGTCGCGGTGCGCCTCTACGACCCGCTCGAAATGGAGCTGCCCGACCTCGGCCTGCTCGTCGTGCAGGACGCGGAGACGGGCGAGCAGCTCTTCGTCGACACCCACGATCGCGCCTTCCGCCGCCGCTTCGCGGCCAAGGCCCGCGAACGCGAAGCCGCGCTGCGCCGCGCGTTCCAGGCGGCGGCGGTCGACGCACTCGAGCTCGCGACCGGCGACGACCTGGTCGACGCGATCCTCCGCTTCGCGGACCTGCGCAAGCGCCGGAGCCAGCTCGCCGCAGGCGGCGGCCTGCCGCACCATCTGGGCGTTCACGGCTGAGCGGCGATGACGTTCGTCTGGCCGCAGCTCCTGTGGCTCCTGCTCGCGGTGCCGCTGCTCGCAGCGCTCTACGCGCTCCAGCTCCGCCGGAAGCGCAGGTCGGCGCTCCGCTACGCGAGCCTCTCGCTCGTCGCCGACGCGATGGGCGCCGCGGGCCGCGTGCGCCGGCACGTGCCGCCGGGATTGTTCCTCCTTGCGCTGACGCTGATGCTGGTCGCGGTGGCGCGCCCGCAGGCGGTCGTTACGCTGCCCTCCGCGCACGAGACGGTGATCCTCGCGATGGACGTCTCGGGCAGCATGCGCGCGGCCGACGTGAAACCGAGCCGGATCGTCGCCGCGCAGGAAGCCGCGCGCGCCTTCGTTGCCGACCAGCCGAAGACCACGCGCATCGGCGTCGTGTCGTTCGCCGCGACGGCGTCGGTCGTGCAGGCGCCGACGCACAACCGCGAAGACATCCTCGGCGCGATCGATCGCTTCCAGCTGCAGCGCGGCACGGCGATCGGCAGCGGCATCCTCGTGTCGCTCAAGACGATCTTTCCCGACGCCGAGTTCGACCTTCGCGCCTGGAACCCGCGGCGCGAGGCGCTCAAGGCGGCGAAGGAGGCGGCGAAGGGCGCGCCGGACACCGCGGCGAAGGACATCGCGAAGCCCGTGCTCCCCGGCTCCTACGCGTCGGCTGCGATCATCCTTCTGTCCGACGGCCAGACGACGACAGGTCCCGACGCGATCGAGGCGGCGCGCATGGCGGCCGACCGTGGCGTGCGCGTCTACACGGTGGGCATCGGCACGACCGCCGGCGAGATCATCGGGTCCGAAGGCTGGTCGATGCGCGTTCGGCTCGACGAGGAGGCGCTCAAGACCATCGCCAGCGTCACGCGCGCCGAGTATTTCTACGCGGGCAACGCCGCCGATCTGCAGAAGATCTACACGAACCTCAACACGAAGATCTTCTTCGAGCGGAGGGAGACCGAGGTCACGGCGCTGTTCGCCGCCGCCGCGGCGGCGCTCGCACTCCTGTCCGCGGCGCTCTCGCTCCTGTGGTTCAACCGCATCCTTTAGCGAAGGCGCCCCGATGGGCCACGATCACGATCACGACCACGACGGCGAAGGCGGTCACGCGCACGAGGGTTCCGAGCTGTCCGCGCTCGACGTCCGCGTGCGCGCGCTCGAATCCCTGCTGGTCGAGAAGCGCTACGTCGATCCCGCGGCGCTCGACCTCCTGATCGAGACCTACGAGACGAAGGTCGGCCCGCACAACGGCGCGCGCGTGGTAGCGAAGGCCTGGGCCGACCCGTCGTACCGCGACTGGCTGCTCGCGGACGCAACGGCCGCGATCGCGTCGCTCGGCTACGGCGGCCGGCAGGGCGAGCACATGGTCGCGCTTCCGCAGAGCGCGCGCGTGCACAACCTCGTCGTCTGCACGCTCTGCTCCTGCTATCCCTGGCCGGTGCTGGGACTGCCCCCCGTCTGGTACAAGTCGGCCCCCTACCGGTCCCGCGCGGTCATCGATCCGCGCGGCGTGCTCGCCGATTTCGGGGTGCGGCTCGCCGACGACGTCGAGGTGCGCGTCTGGGACTCGACGGCCGAGATCCGCTACCTCGTGCTGCCCGAACGCCCGGCCGGAACCGAGGGCTGGAGCGAGGCCGCGCTCGCGACGCTCGTCACCCGCGACTCGATGATCGGCACCGGCTTCCCGAAGGCTCCCGCGGACACTCCGGCAGGCGCGGCATGAACGGCGTGCACGACATGGGCGGCATGCAGGGCTTCGGCCCGGTCGTCCCGGAAGCCGACGAGCCCACCTTCCATCACGCGTGGGAGCGGCGCGCCTTCGCGCTCACGCTCGCGATGGGCGCGACCGGCGCGTGGAACCTCGACCAGGCGCGCCGCGCGCGGGAAAGCCTCGAGCCCGCGCGCTACCTCGCGAGCAGCTACTACGAGATCTGGCTCGGCGGGCTGCTCGCGCTCCTGGTCGAACGGGAGCTCGTCACGCCGGCCGAAGCGATGTCGGGTCGCGTCGCGGTGCCGCCCCGCGCGTTGGCGCGAACGCTCGACGCCGAAAGCGTCGTGGCGACCCTCGCCCGCGGCGCGCCGACGCTGCGGAACGCCGCGACCCCCGCGCGCTTCGCGCCGGGGGACGCGGTGCGCGCGCGAAACCTGCATCCGGCGACGCACACGCGGCTGCCCCGCTACTGCCGCGGCAAGCCGGGGATCGTCACGGCGGTCCGCGGTGCGCACGTCTACCCCGACGCCAACGCCCGCGGCGCCGGCGAAACGCCGCAGTGGCTCTACGCGGTCCGCTTCGAGGCGCGCGACCTCTGGGGCTCCGACACGAGCGCCGCGGCGGTCTACGTCGACTGCTTCGAGCCCTATCTCGAATGAGCGAGCACGGCACGCTCGCCGGCACGCCGCGGGATGCGGCGGCGCCGGTGTTCCGCGCACCATGGGAAGCGCAGGCCTTCGCGCTCGCGGTCGCGCTCTCGGAGCGCGGCGCTTTCACGTGGAAGGAGTGGGCCGCGACATTGGCCGAGGTGATCGCCGAAGCCCGCGCCCGCGGCGACGCGGACAGCGGCGAGCGCTACTACGAGCACTGGCTCGCCGCGCTCGAGCGCATCGTCGCGCGCAACGGGCTTCTCGACGAGGCGCGCCTCGAAGCGCGGCGGCGGCAGTGGCGGGAGGCGGCCGCGCGGACGCCGCACGGACAGCCCATCGTGCTCGCGCCCGACGACTGAACTCGTCTTCGTGGCTCCGAGCCGCGTCCGCCGTCGCGCCGTTCGCGCCACCGCGCCCTGGGTACTGATCGCGGGCGCGTTCCTGCTCGCGCCGGCCGCGTCGTGGGCCGCCGATCCAGCGCGCGAACTCCATGCGACGGCGGACGCGATCGCGGTGCCCGGCCTCGCGCTCGCGTGGGGCGTGCTCCGCGCGACGAACGAAGGCGATGCGGCGCTGGTGCTGCGCGTCGAGCCCGACGTGCGCCGCTACGCGTGGGTCGAAGTCGTCGGCCGCGACCCTGCCACGCAGCACCGCGTGGTGCACTTTCCCCCGACCGAAGTCGGCGGCGCGTTCGACGTTCGGATCCCGCGGGCGCGGCTCGCCGACCATCCGAGCACCGAGATCCTGCTGTGGCCGCGCGAAGCGCCGCCACCTGCGGCGCCCGCGCTCGTCGTCGATTTCGCCCGCGTGCCGGACACGGCGCCCGAGACCGTCCGTCCCGGCGACCTTGCGCGCGCCCTCGGCTCGCGCGTCGAGCGGGCACGCGCCGAGGCCGCGGGAAGAACGCCATGAATCGCGGCGCCCTCGCCCGGGAGTTGCCCGCCCGACCTCCAATCGGGCGCCCCCTTGCCAAACCGGGGGGCGGTTATGCTATTGTCATAGCCGCCATGGAACACCGCAGGACGCGCCCGCGGGACTACCACGTCCTGCTCC